>NC_016622.1:2947500-2988332 GCF_000283655.1 Azospirillum lipoferum 4B
CGCAAGCGGTATCCCATGCTGAATAAATAGGCATGGGAAGCGAACCCGGCGAACTGAAACATCTAAGTAGCCGGAGGAAAGGACATCAACCGAGACTCCGCTAGTAGTGGCGAGCGAACGCGGACCAGGCCAGTCATTCGATCTACATAACCGGAACCGTCTGGAAAGTCGGGCCATAGCGGGTGATAGCCCCGTACGGATAAACCGGATCGGATGCTCGAGTAGGGCGGGGCACGTGAAACCCTGTCTGAACATGGGGGGACCACCCTCCAAGCCTAAGTACTCCTCAGTGACCGATAGTGCACCAGTACCGTGAGGGAAAGGTGAAAAGCACCCCGACAAGGGGAGTGAAACAGTTCCTGAAACCGGATGCCTACAAGCAGTCGGAGCCTCTTCATGGGGTGACGGCGTACCTTTTGTATAATGGGTCAGCGACTTAGAGTATGCAGCGAGCTTAAGCCGGTAGGTGGAGGCGCAGCGAAAGCGAGTCTGAATAGGGCGACCGAGTTGCATGCTTTAGACCCGAAACCTGATGATCTAGCCATGGGCAGGTTGAAGGTGCGGTAACACGCACTGGAGGACCGAACTCACGCCTGTTGAAAAAGTCGGAGATGACCTGTGGCTAGGGGTGAAAGGCCAATCAAATCAGGAAATAGCTGGTTCTCCGCGAAAGCTATTTAGGTAGCGCGTCGGATATCACCTGCGGGGGTAGAGCACTGGATGGGCTAGGGGGGCGCGAGCCTTACCAAACCTAACCAAACTCCGAATACCGCAGAGTGCAGTCCGGCAGACAGACGGTGGGTGCTAAGGTCCATCGTCGAGAGGGAAACAGCCCAGACCGCCAGCTAAGGTCCCCAAATCACGGCTAAGTGGGAAAGGATGTGGGAAGGCCATGACAACCAGGAGGTTGGCTTAGAAGCAGCCATCCTTTAAAGAAAGCGTAATAGCTCACTGGTCTAGTTAAGCCGGCCTGCGCCGAAAATGTATCGGGGCTCAAGCCGTGTACCGAAGCTGCGGATGTGATCTTCGGATCACGTGGTAGCGGAGCGTTCCGTAAGCCTGCGAAGGGTGTCCGTGAGGCCGCCTGGAGGTATCGGAAGTGAGAATGCTGACATGAGTAGCGACAAACAGTGTGAGAAACACTGTCGCCGAAAGTCCAAGGGTTCCTGCGCAAGGTTAATCCACGCAGGGTGAGCCGGCCCCTAAGGCGAGGCCGAAAGGCGTAGTCGATGGGAACCACGTTAATATTCGTGGGCCTGGCGGAGGTGACGGATCGGAAAGCGTGTATGTCCTTATCGGATTGGACATGCTGTGGACCGGTTCCAGGAAACAGCCCCGCCATATAGACCGTACCCCAAACCGACACAGGTGGACTGGTAGAGTATACCCAGGCGCTTGAGAGAATGGTGTTGAAGGAACTCGGCAAATTGCCCTCGTAACTTCGGAAGAAGAGGGCCCCGTTGTGGCGCAAGCCATGGCGGGGGGCACAGACCAGGGGGTAGCGACTGTTTACTAAAAACACAGGGCTCTGCGAAGCCACACAAGGCGACGTATAGGGTCTGACGCCTGCCCGGTGCCGGAAGGTTAAGAGGAGAGGTGCAAGCCTTGAATTGAAGCCCCGGTAAACGGCGGCCGTAACTATAACGGTCCTAAGGTAGCGAAATTCCTTGTCGGGTAAGTTCCGACCTGCACGAATGGCGTAACGACTTCCCCGCTGTCTCCAACACCAACTCAGCGAAATTGAACTCTCCGTGAAGATGCGGAGTTCCCGCGGTCAGACGGAAAGACCCCGTGCACCTTTACTACAGCTTTGCAGTGGTGCTAGGGACTTCATGTGTAGGATAGGTGGGAGGCTTGGAAGCATGGGCGCCAGCCCGTGTGGAGCCAACCTTGAAATACCACCCTTGAAGTCTCTGGCATCTAACCGTGGCCCGTGATCCGGGTCCGGGACCCTGCATGGCGGGTAGTTTGACTGGGGCGGTCGCCTCCCAAAGTGTAACGGAGGCGCGCGATGGTGGGCTCAGAGCGGTCGGAAATCGCTCGTCGAGTGCAATGGCATAAGCCCGCCTGACTGCAAGACTGACAAGTCGAGCAGAGACGAAAGTCGGCCATAGTGATCCGGTGGCTCCACGTGGACGGGCCATCGCTCAACGGATAAAAGGTACGCCGGGGATAACAGGCTGATGACTCCCAAGAGTCCATATCGACGGAGTCGTTTGGCACCTCGATGTCGGCTCATCACATCCTGGGGCTGGAGCAGGTCCCAAGGGTTCGGCTGTTCGCCGATTAAAGTGGTACGTGAGCTGGGTTTAGAACGTCGTGAGACAGTTCGGTCCCTATCTGCCGTGGGTGTCGGAGTTTTGCGAGGATCTGTCCCTAGTACGAGAGGACCGGGATGGACATACCTCTGGTGCACCGGTTGTCACGCCAGTGGCATGGCCGGGTAGCTAAGTATGGACGGGATAACCGCTGAAAGCATCTAAGCGGGAAACCCACCTCTAAACCAGAGCTCCCTTGAGAGCCGTGACAGACCATCACGTCGATAGGAGGCATGTGGAAGGGCGGCAACGCCTGAAGCTAAGCCTTACTAATCGCTCGATCGGCTTGATCTCGACACCACAGACCGCGCCATGCGCAGCAGCAAGCCTGTTCAAAGGCCCTGCTTGACGCAGCACCGCCAGTTCGATACATCCTCACCTCACTTGCACTGAACAGCGAATGCGCTTCGGAAAGCGTCGGTCTTGAGCCTTGGTGACCTGGTGGTCATGGCGAGGTGTCAAACACCCGATCCCATCCCGAACTCGGCCGTGAAAAGCCTCCGCGCCAATGGTACTGCGTCTTAAGACGTGGGAGAGTAGGTCGCCGCCAGGTCACTCAGGCTCAAGAGACGCCAAACACGAAGCATATACGCTGGCATCGTCACGACATCCATCGCCCCATATGAGAGACATCCGCGGGGTGGAGCAGCCCGGTAGCTCGTCAGGCTCATAACCTGAAGGCCGCAGGTTCAAATCCTGCCCCCGCAACCAAATCAAGAAAAGCCCGCCGAGCTGACGCTCGGCGGGCTTTTTGCTTTCCGGGTGTGCTCCCGACATGGGCACCAAGCGGCCCGTTCAATTCCCGCTTGTCAGTGTCAGGCCACTTGGGACAAGCTGAACAAGACCTATGCGCTTCGTGCAATCGGACAATTACCCAGCGGGACATGGATGAGGCGCGGCAACCGGCTGATCCCAGCGGACGACATCGGCCAGCTTTTGACGCAAGCCGTCGCCCTGCACCAGAACGGTCAGATCGCCGATGCGGCGCTGCTGTATGAACGCGTGCTCCGTCGCGTACCCCGCCAAGCCGACGCGCTGCATCTGCTCGGTTTGATCAAGGACCAGACAGGCGCTCCGGCCGAAGGGATCGCGCTGATCGCCCAGGCAATCGCCGTCGATGGTGGTCAGCCGGTGTTCCGCCTCAACCTCGGCCGTATCCTCGAAAGGCTGAACCGCTGGGCCGAGGCCGCCGAGGCCTATGCCCAGGCCGTCCGCCTGGCGCCCTTCGAAGCCGAGCATCACCGGCTGGCAGCTCATGCGGCGACCAAGGCCGGGCGGCTCGACGCGGCGGCGGCCTATCTCCGGCGCATGCTGTCCCTGCACCCCAACAATGGGGATTGGGCTCTGGCGCTGGGCGACGTCCAGTATGATCGCGGCCGTTGGGTGGAGGCCGCCGGAGCCTATGGTGCCGCCGTTGCGCTGCTCCCCGATCCGACCCTGGCCGCCTACAATCTTGGCATGTCGCTGCGCAATGCCGGGCGCCTGTCCGAAGCGGTGGCTGCTTTGCGGATCGCCGCCCGCCATGCCCCACTGCTCCAGGAGGTTTGGGAACAGCTTCTCTCGCTCCATCACACCAGCGGCAGCGATGCCGATGCGGCAGCGGCCGGTCGCATTCTGCTGGCCTTGGCACCCGGACATGGGCCTGCGGCCAAGCTGATGGGATCCGCCTGCCGCCGTCTCGGCGACGCCGAAGTCGCCGCCCGGTGGCTGGCGCGCTCGGTGAGGCTCGATCCGTTCGATCCAGAGATTTCCCTGGTTCTGGGGGCTCTGCGTCACGAGCGGGGGAACTTCGCCGGTGCGGAGCGCTGCTACCGGCATGCGCTTGCCCTGGCGCCGGCGTCGGCGGCGGCACTGGTCGGGCATGGAGTGACGCTGGCCGGTTTCGGGCGGAGAGGCGAGGCGGAAGCGGCGATGCGCCATGCCGTCCGGCTCGTTCCCGACGATCCCGACACCGCGGTGAACGCCGGTTCGGTCAGCCACGCCGTCCGTCATTGCAGCCGTACCGAAGGAGCAACCGTCACCGGCGAATACGAAAAAGCCGGCGATGCGCTCGGCTGGTTCCGGCGCGCACTCGCCCTGCGGCCCGACAGCGCCTTTGCCTGGACCAATGTCGGGGCGGTGATGGCGGATGCCGGTCGGGGCGAGGAGGCGGCCGTGGTTCTGCATCGGGCCCTGGCGATCGGTGCGGCCGACCATGAGGCGTCCGCCTGGTCCAATCTGGGACTCGCCTGCATGATCACCGGTTTGCATGCCGAAGCGGTGGCGGCATTCCGCAAGTCGTTGGACATCGTTCCCGGCGATGCGGCGATGCGCTCCAACCTGCTGTTCTGCCTGTGCTTCACCGAAGAAGCGGCGTTGGGCGAAGTCTTCGCCGAACACCGCGCCTTCGAGCGTTTCGTCCGGCCCGCCACCCGCCGTCCGCCGGCCGCACCGAGGATGCCGGATGCCGACCGCCGGCTTCGCATCGGCTATCTGTCGCCCGATTTCCAACGCTATCCCGGACCGGGTTATCACTTCCTGCTGCCGCCGCTGACCCATCACGACCGGACCGGCTTCGAAATTTACTGCTATTACAACGACCGGCGCGAGGACGAGGCGACACGGCGCTTCCGGGAGATTGCCGATGGCTGGCGTGCCTGCGCGCATCTGTCGGACGAGGCGCTGGACGCGCAGATCCGGGCCGACGGCATCGACATTCTGGTGGATTGCGGCGGCCATATGGCGCGCAACCGGATGCCGTTGTTCCTCGGCCGGCCGGCACCGCTGCAGATCAGTTTTCCCCTCTATCCCAACACCACCGGGCTGACGGCGATGGATTACCAGTTCGCCGATCCGCTCTTCGCCCCGCCATCCGCCGACGAACTTCACAGCGAGGCGTTGATCCGGCTGCCGGGCTGCGTGCTGTGCTACCGTCCGGCGGAATCGGCGTACCATCCGCCGGAACGGGCGCCCGGTCTGGCGGACGGGACCTTCACCTTCGGCTCCTTCAACAACCCGACCAAGCTCAACGCCTCCACCATCGCGCTGTGGGCGCGGGTTCTGCACGCGGTTCCGCGGGCGCGGCTGATGCTGAAATGGCGCGGACTGACGAGTTCGAGCCTCGGGGGCCGGCTGCTCGCGCAGTTCGCCGCGCTGGGGATCGCGGGGGATCGTCTGATCCTGAGCGGAACGACGCCGGACCCCTACGAGAGCTATCGCCGGATCGATTGCGGACTGGACCCGGTCTTCGCCAATGGCGGCACGACGACCTGCGACAGCCTGTGGATGGGCGTGCCGGTGCTGTCCATCGCCGGGACGGCGGCGATTTCCCGTTGGGGCATCTCGCTGCTGAGCGCCGTCGGCCTGCCCGATCTGGTCGCTGACGACGATGACTCCTATGTGGCGTTGGCCGTGCGCCTGGCCGGCGATCCGGATCTCCTGGCGGCCAAGCGGGACGGGCTGCGCGCACGGATGCAGCGGTCGCCGCTGATGGACGAGCAGGGCTATACGCGGGCATTGGAGGCCGGCTATCGCGAGGCGTGGCGGCGGCGGTGCGCCGGTCTTCCGGCGGCGGCTATCGCCCTGGAAACCATGTCATGACAGCCGGTCCCTCCACCGCCCCTCCCGCTTTCGACCTGTCGGCGGCACAACGCATTCTGGTGGTCAAGCTCGACGAGGCGGGTGATCTCATCCTCGCCACGCCTTTCCTGCGCGGATTGCGGGCGAGCGCGCCGCAGGCCAGCATCACCCTGGCGGTCCGCCCGCCGCTGGCGGAGTTGGCTCTGCGCTGCCCGTGGGTGGACGGAGTCGTTCTGCCGATGGCCAAGCCGGACGGGCGCGGTCTCGATTTCCGCGGAGCGACACCGGAGGCGCTTGCGCGCTTCATGGCGGATTTCCGGGCCGGCTTCGATCTAGCGGTCGTGCCGCGCTACGATCTCGACCGCCATGGCGCAACGACGCTGGTCGCCGCCAGCCGGGCGCGGCTGTCGCTCGGCTATTCGGAGCGGGTGACACCCTGGAAGGCGGAGGGCAACGCCGGCTTCGACCGCGCCTACACCCATGTGCTGGCGGCGTCGCCGGGGATGCACGAGGTGGAGCATAATCTGGCCCTGCTGGCCCATCTCGGCGGCCGGACGGATGGAGCCTGGGCGGACGGGGAAGCCGTTGCGCTGTGCCTGACCGAGGCCGACCGCGCGGCGGCCCTGCGGCTGACGGCGGACGGGCGGCGGCTGATCGCGGTGGCGCCCGGAACGGCATCGCCGCGCCGCAACTATCCGCCGGCCCTGCTCGCCACCGTGACAAGCCGGCTGTGCAATGGGCTGGACGCCGATGTCCTGCTGCTGGGAACCGGAGAGGACGCCGCGGCGGCCGCGGCGATTGCCGAGGCTCTTCCCGGACGCGTTCGTGACCTCACAGGCCGGACCAGCTTGCCCGAGGCAGCGGCGGTGATAGAACGGGCGGCGCTTCTGCTGGCGATGGATTCCGGGCCGGCCCATTTGGCGGCAGCGGTGGGCACGCCGGTGGCGGTGTTTTCCTGCCATCCGGTCGGTGGCGATCCGACCTTCATCCATGCGCCGGAGCGCTTCCGTCCCTGGACCCACCGTGCCCTGGTGTTGCAACCGGCGGCGCCGGTGCCGCCCTGTACCGATGCCTGTCGCGATGTCGGTGCGCACTGCATCGCCGCCATAGAGCCGGAGCGGGCGGCAACGGCTATTCTCGACTTCCTCGCTGCCCTGTCCGCCACGACCGAGGTGTCGCGATGACCGACTCATCCTCCGCGTCCTCGCACCCTACCGGTCCGCCGGCCACCGACCTGCTCGGGGAGACCGGCACCAACCGGCTGGTCCATACGCGGCATGGCTTCATGCTGTTCAATCGGCACGACACGGTCGTCGGCCGCTCGCTGGCCTATTACGGCGAGTATTTCGAAAGCGAGGTCCGGCTGTTCCGCCAGCTGGTCCGGCCGGGCGACGTGGTGATCGATGCCGGCGCCAACATCGGTGCCCACACGCTGGCACTGGCGCGGGCCGCCGGACCGTCGGGGCGGGTGCTGGCCTTCGAACCGGTCCGGCTGAACCACCAGCTGCTCTGCGCCAACATGGCGCTGAACTCCCTCACGCAGGTGGAGTGCGTGCAGGCGGCGCTCGGCGAAACCGACGGCATGCTGGCGCTCGACGATGTGGCGATGGAGGCGGAGGGCAACTTCGGCGGTATCGCGCTGGACGCCATTCCGGGCGAAACGGCGGTTCCGCAGCGGCGGCTGGACGATGTCCGCATTCCCGGCCGGCTGCGCCTGATCAAGATCGACGTGGAGGGGATGGAGACCGGCGTGCTGCTTGGCGCCCTCGGCTTGATCCGCCGGCTGCGTCCGGCCCTCTACGTCGAGAACGACCGGGCCGAGAAATCGCCGGAGCTGATCCGGCTGCTCCAGGAGCTTGGCTACAGCTGCTATTGGTACGTCACGCCCTTCCACAATCCGGACAATTTTTTCCGGCAGAGCGAACCGCTCTACGAGACCGGCTTCGTCGATGACGGCACCCGGCTGCATGGGCGGGGCCTGGGGATCAACCTGCTGTGCATCCCCAGCGAAACCGGCGGGCGGATCGCCGGTCTGCCGCCGGTGCTCGGCCCCGAGGAGCATCCGCTGCTGCGGGACTGCAATCCGCGCTTCACCGGCGGCCGTTGAGCGGGGCGGAGGGGCCGGTTCTTCGATGGCACTCCCGCCGGCACTCTCCCGCTGGCGGATCGAAGACAAGCGCCGAGCAGACGCCCGGCGGGCCTGCTTGCCGTATGCGCGTCATCCCAGGCGAGCGTGACATCCGGCCGCTCCGCCTGTCTAGGAACCGAAGGGCACGCTTCGTTTGCCCGGTTCAGGACAGGGAACGTGATGCAGCCCGAACTCGATTGCCTCGTTGTCGGCGGTGGTCCCGCCGGGTTGACCGCCGCCATCTATCTGGCCCGCTACCGCCGGACGGCGCTGGTGGTGGATGAGGCGAAAAGCCGCTGCGCCTGGATTCCGAGTTCCCACAACCTCGCCGGCTTCACCGGCGGCATCCGTGGCACCGACCTGCTCGCCCGCATCCGCGCCCAGGCCGAGACCTATGGCGGACGCATCGAGACCGGATCGGTCGCCGCGCTGAAGCGCATTGCCGACGGCTTCCGCGCCACGCTGGGCGACGGCAGGGAGGTGGACGCCGCCGCGGTTCTGTTGGCGACCGGGGTCATCGACGGCCAGCCGCGGGTTCCACACCTCTACGAGGCGATGCAGCGCGGCCTGATCCGCGTCTGCCCGATCTGCGACGGCTACGAGGTCATCGACAAGCGGATCGCGGTCCTCGGCCATGGCGCGCAGGCGGTCGGAGAGGCGCGCTTCATCCGCACCTACAGCCCGGCGGTCACGCTGCTGACGCTGGGCGAACCGATGACCCTGACGGTGGAGGAGCGCATCGAGTTGGACGCCGCCGCCATCGCGGTGATCGAGGAGCCGGTGGCGGCGGTCGCTGCCGGGGCGGACCAGAGCACCCGCCTGACCTTGCAGAGCGGGCAAATCCTCGATTTCGACACGCTCTATTCGGCGCTGGGGATCACCGCCCGGTCCGGCCTGGCCGAGATGGTCGGCGCGGAGATGAATATCGACGGACGACTGATCGTCGACCGGCATCAGCGCAGTTCTGTTCCCGGCTTCTATGCCGCCGGCGATGTCGTCTCCACCCTCAACCAGATCGCGGTGGCGATGGGAGAGGCGGCGATGGCCGCCACCGCCATCCACAATGATCTGCGGCGCCGCGGCTGAACCCAAGGAAAAGGGGGCGCAGCCTTGCGGCTCCGCCCCCTTTTCCAACGCTTCTCTCCGCCTGGATCAGACGTCCAGGTTCGACACCTTCAGCGCGTTGTCCTGGATGAACTCGCGGCGCGGCTCGACGACGTCGCCCATCAGGGTGGAGAAGACCTCTTCCGCCTGATCGGCATGGCTGACGCGGACCTGCAGCAGCGAGCGCTTGGTCGGGTCCAGCGTGGTTTCCCACAGCTGGTCCGGGTTCATCTCGCCCAGGCCCTTGTAGCGCTGGATGGTGACGCCACGGCGTCCCAGCTCCATCACCGTGTCGAACAGGGCGACCGGGCCGGTCAGCGCGCGGGTTTCCTTCTGCTTCTCGAAGGCCTTGCCGGCGGTGCCGAACACCCGTTTCAGGTCGGCGGCCAGCCCGTCCAACCGGCGCGCCTCGCCGCTCTTCAGCAGGTCGGCGTCGAACAGGTGGCGATGGGTGACGCCGCGCCGGGCGCGGATCACGGCATAGCCGCCCTGGGGCAGGGCCTCGCCGCGCCAGCCGCCGTCGGCATCCATCCTGTTCATCCGCTCCGCCACCGCCTTGGCCGCGGCTTCGGCGGTGACCTTGTCGTCGGCAAGATTCGCGGAGAGGGTGCCGGCGACCGCCGCCTGCTCCACCACCATGGCGTTGCCGACCTTGCGCGACAGCGTGTCGATCGCCGGCCGGGCGGTGCGGGCCTGATCGACCAGACCGGACAGCTCCTCGCCAATCAGCAGGGTGCCGTCCGACAACTGGACCGACAGGTCGCTCAGCGCGGCCTCAACCAGATACTCTTCGAGCGCCCGGTCGTCCTTCAGGTAGCGTTCCTTGGCGTTG
The DNA here is from genome assembly GCF_000283655.1 of Azospirillum lipoferum 4B. NCBI lineage: Bacteria > Pseudomonadati > Pseudomonadota > Alphaproteobacteria > Rhodospirillales > Azospirillaceae > Azospirillum > Azospirillum lipoferum. The sequence continues at coordinate 2,957,441 of NC_016622.1, forward strand.
CCGCGCTTGATGCGGTAGAGCGGCGGCTGGGCGATATAGAGATAGCCGCGCTCGATCAGGTCGGGCATCTGCCGGAAGAAGAAGGTCAGCAGCAGGGTGCGGATGTGGCTGCCGTCCACGTCCGCGTCGGTCATGATGATGATCTTGTGGTAGCGCGTCTTGTCGGCGTTGAACTCGTCGCGGCCGATGCCGGTGCCGAGCGCCGCGATCAGCGTGCCGATCTCCGCCGAGCCCAGCATCTTGTCGAAACGCGCCCGCTCCACGTTCAGGATCTTGCCGCGCAAGGGCAGGATGGCCTGGAACTGGCGCGAGCGGCCCTGCTTGGCCGAGCCGCCGGCCGAGTCGCCCTCGACGATGAACAGCTCCGACGCCGCCGGGTCGCGTTCCTGGCAGTCGGCCAGCTTGCCGGGCAGCGAGGCCATGTCGAGCGCACCCTTGCGGCGGGTCAGCTCGCGCGCCTTGCGGGCGGCCTCGCGGGCGGCGGCGGCCTCCACCACCTTCTGGACGACGCGGCGGGCGTCGGCCGGATGTTCCTCGAAATACTGGGCCAGCGCCTCGCCCACCACCGCCTCGACGACGGGACGGACCTCGCTGGAGACCAGCTTGTCCTTGGTCTGGCTGGAGAATTTCGGATCCGGAACCTTCACCGACAGGACGCAGGTCAGGCCTTCACGGGCGTCGTCGCCCGACAGGTTGACCTTCTCCTTCTTGGCGATGCCGGATTCGGTCGCATAGTTGTTGATGGCACGGGTCAGCGCCGCGCGGAAGCCGGCGAGATGGGTGCCGCCGTCCTTCTGCGGGATGTTGTTGGTGAAGCACAGCGTCGTCTCGTGGTAGCTGTCGTTCCACTGCAGCGCGCATTCCACCGTCACCACGCCGCCATGTTCGGTCGGGCGCTCGTTCTTCAGGGTGATCGCCGGCTTGTGCAGCGGCGTCTTGGACCGGTCGAGCCAGTTGACGAAGGCTTCCAGGCCGCCTTCGTAATGCAGGTCCTGCACCTTCGGCTCCACCCCGCGCGCGTCGGTCAGAACCAGGCGGACGCCGGAGTTGAGGAAGGCCAACTCGCGCAGCCGGTGTTCCAGCGTGGCGTAATCGAACTCGATGTTGGTGAAGGTCTCGGCGGAGGGCATGAAGGTGACTTCAGTGCCCGACAGCTGCTTGCCCTTCTCCGGCACCATCGGCGCCTCGCCGACATCGGCCAGCGGCGCCTCGGCGACGCCGTGGCGGAAGCGCATGGTCCAGGTGCGGCCGCCGCGCCAGATGCGGAGATCCAGCGTTTCGGACAGGGCGTTCACCACCGAGACGCCGACGCCGTGCAGGCCGCCGGAGACCTTGTAGCTGTTCTGGTTGAACTTGCCGCCAGCATGCAGCTGGGTCATCACGACCTCGGCCGCCGAGACACCTTCCTCCGAATGGATGTCGGTCGGGATGCCGCGTCCGTTGTCGCGCACCGTGACCGATCCGTCGGCGTTCAGCAGAACCTCGACCTTGTCGCAATAGCCGGCCAGCGCCTCGTCGATGGCGTTGTCGACCACCTCGTACACCATATGGTGCAGGCCGGACCCGTCGTCGGTGTCGCCGATGTACATGCCGGGGCGTTTGCGCACGGCATCGAGCCCGCGCAGAACGGTGATCGACTCCGCCCCGTAGTCCGCCTGCTGGGGCTCCGACTGCGGGAGGTCGTTCTTCAGTGCTTCCTGTGCCATGCGTCGACTATAACAGATTCGGTTGCGGATTCGGCGGTTTAGCGTGCGTCGGCATGCTTTTTTTCCGGCATTTTTCCCGGATTTCCACCCCTATCCGGGGCGGATGTGGGCGTCTTCGATGCGGAACCGGCGGGCGTCGTCCCCGAGCGGGTCGAAAACCCCCTCGTCGGTGCCGGTCATCCAGGCCTGGGCGCCCAATGCCAGGATTTCGCCGAACAGCGCGGCGCGCCGGTCGGGGTCGAGATGGGCAGCCACCTCGTCCAGCAGAAGGATGGGAGCCGCCCCGCGTTCAGCCGCCAGAAGCCGGGCGTTGGCCAGCACGATGGCGATCAGCAGGGCCTTCTGCTCGCCGGTGGAGCAGAGCGCCGCCGGCATGTCCTTGGCCGCATGGCGGACGGCGAGGTCGCTCTTGTGCGGTCCCACCGTGGCGCCGCCGGCATCGGCATCGGCCCGGCGGCCGGAGCGCAAGCTGTCGCGCAGCATATCTTCCGCGGCCAGCGCCGGACCTTCATCGAGCCAGCGTTCGACCGTGCCGGCGACGGAAAGGTCGGCGCCGGGGAAGGGGCCGACCGAGCGGGCGCAGGCGGCGCGCAGCCGCTGCACCACCTCGCGCCGCGCGGCGGCGACGGCGATGCCGGTGGTCGCCATCTGGTCCTCCAGCGCGCCGAGCCAGCCCTCGTCGAAGCGGCCGTCGCGCAGCAGCCGGGCACGTTCGCGCAGGGCATGTTCGTAGCGCGACAGCCGGCCGGCATGGGCAGGGTCGAAGCCGAAGACCAGCCGGTCGAGGAAGCGGCGCCGTCCGCTCGACCCTTCGATGAACAGGCGGTCCATCTGTGGGGTCAGCCAGACCATGGCGACATGGTCGGCCAGCGCGGTCTGGCCCTTGGCGGGATGGCCGTCGATGCGGACCAGCCGGCGGTCGCGCTCCGAGTTCCGGTTTCCGTCATGAGGTTCGCGGCCGGTGCCGATCTCCACCGGACCCATCGGGGTGTCGAGCATCGCCGCCACCGCCCATCCGGCGCCGGGGGGCGAGCCCAGCCGCTCCACCTCGGCCAGCCGGGCGCCGCGGATGCCGCGGCCGGGGGCGAGGAAGCTGACGGCTTCCAGAAGATTGGTCTTGCCGGCGCCGTTCGGGCCGATCAGGGCGACGGGCCGGCGGTCGGGCTCCAGCCGTGCCGACTCGTAGCCGCGGAAACGCGTCAGCGTCATCCGCCGCACGGCCAGGGCCGGCGTCAGGGGTGCGGCGGCCACCGGGGTGCCGCCGTTCATCGAAACTGCCGCGTGCTGCAACTGGTCCGTTCCGCCTGGGGCGGGGAGGATCCCCGCAGCCCCATCACACCCGCATCGGCATCAGGACGTAGAGCGCGGTGGAGTCGGCGACGTCGCGGATGATGGTCGGCGACGCGGCGTCGGCCAGCGTGAACTGGGCGCCCTCGCCCTCGATCTGCTGCGTGATGTCCAGCAGATAGCGAGAGTTGAAGCCGATTTCCAGCGGGGACTCGGCGTAATTGACCTCCAGCTCCTCGGTCGCGCTGCCGGATTCGGGGCTGGTGGCCGACAAGGTGAGCGCGCCGCGGACCAGCGACAGCTTCACCGCCCGGCTCTTTTCGGTGGAAATGGTGGCGACGCGGTCGACGGCGGCGGCGAACAGCTTGGCGTCCACCTCCATCACCTTGTCGTTGCCGACCGGGATCACCCGCTCATAGTCGGGGAAGGTGCCGTCGATCAGCTTGGAGGTGACGACGACGCTGTCGAAACCGAAGCGGATCTTGTTGTCGGACAGCGACAGCTCGATGCGGTCGGCCGCCTCATCCACCAGCTTGCGGATCTCGGTGACGGTCTTGCGCGGAATGATGACGCCGGGGATGGCGTCCGCCCCGTCCGGCAGCGGCATCTCGACCCGGGCCAGCCGGTGGCCGTCGGTGGCGACGGCGCGCAGCACCGGCGTCTCCAGGCTGCCCATCTTGCTCTTGGCGGCGTGCAGGTAGATGCCGTTCAGGTAATAGCGCGTCTCCTCGGTGGAGATCGCGAAGCGGGTGCGGTCGATCAGCCCGCGCAGGTCGGCGGCGGCGACCGAGAAATTGTGCTTCAGCTCGCCGCTGGACAGCTGCGGGAAATCCTCCACCGGCAGGCAGGACAGCTTGAACTGCGACCGGCCGGACCGCAGCGTCAGGATCGTGCCGTCGCCGCCGATGTCCAGTTCCACCTGGCTGCCGTCGGGCAGCTTGCGGACGATGTCGAACAGGGTGTGGGCCGGGGCGGTGGTGCCGCCGGGGCGCCCGACCGTCGCCGGGACCGTCTCGACGATCTCCAGGTCCATGTCGGTGGCGGCCAGCGACAGTTCGCCGTCGCCCGCGCGCAGCAGGACATTGGAGAGGATCGGAATGGTGTTCCGCCGCTCGACCACACTCTGCACGTGACCCAGGGAACGGAGAAGGGCGGCGCGTTCGATGGTGATGTTCATGCTGGCGTCGTCTCGGCCGGAGGGAGAACTTTTTGCGGACCCACCGGGGTTGCGGGCCGTTGTCCGGCCGTCCCGCCCCGAGCGGGCGCGCATCATACCACATCGACGGGTGCGTCGAACCAAATTGTTGCGGCTAAGGCCTTCGGCCGAAGAGTGGTCGTAGCGGTTGCCCCCTCCCCAACCCTCCCCCACTTCGTGGGAGAGGGGGCCAAGTGCGAAGGCAGCGGAGTTCCCTCTCCCGCGCAAGCGGGGGAGGGTTAGGGAGGGGGCATCCGCGCGACCGCTTCGCCTCACTCCCCCCGCCGCCTTCCCTCATGCAGCCGCAGAATGTCGACGAAATCGGCGCTCTGCCAATTCCTGGACCGGCTCAGCTCGCTGCGCACGCTGCCGACGAAGGCGTCGATCACCGCCCATTCGTCGCCGGCGATCTCGTCCACCGCCTCCAGATAGCAGTGGACGACCCGGTGCAGGCCCTGGCTGACCGGGCTGATCCAGCCCTCCACCGTCTCGCCCATCGCTGCCATCAGCCGGCGGATGCGCAGCAGGTGGGCCATGCGGTGGGCCGGCTTCTCATGCGGTTCGGCCTTCATGGCCTGGAGGAAGGCGAGGCGTCCGGTCTCCACCGCATAGAGGCGCAGCGACTTCAGCTCCGGGTTGGCATAGCCGGCATTGCCGAGATAGCGGCCCCAGCGCCATACCAGTTCCAGCAGCCAGACGATGTCCTCATGGTCGGGCACCGGGGCGTGGCGGGCGTTCATCGCCGCCTGCAGCCGGGCGGCCAGCGCCGGCATCACCGTGCCGGTCAGGTCGCGGCTGACCGCGGCCAGCTCCGCTCGCAGCGCCGGACCGGTGGAGCGGCTGGCGAGGAAGCCGGTGCCGGACAGCGCGGTCAACGCGCGGTCGAACCGCTCCACCGCCTCGCCCAGCAGGGCGCGGGTCGGGGCAGGGGCCGAAAGGACGCCCCCGTCCTGGATGTCCATGTCGCCGAACATGCCGTTCACCACCTCGCGGATGGTGGTGCAGGCGGCGTGGAAATGGCAGAGCAGGGCGCGCAGCAGCGGGTGCGACTCGCGCACCGCCGGGCCGCCATGCTCGCGCACATGGCGCAGGAACACGTCGTAGCGCCGCTTGACGTTCAGCCCGTAGAGCGGGGCGAACCAGGCCAGCAGCTGCGACTGGTCGCGGAAGGGCAGGCCGAGATCGCGCACCCGGCGGACGAAGCCGACCATCAGCGCCGACTGGCAATCCACCTCGGCCGACCGCGGGTCGGAAGGGCCCTGCGTGTCCCCCAGACGCATTTCATCGATGTCGCGGCGCATCCGCTCGGTCAGCGGCACCAGCACGTCGTTGTGCTCCAGCAGGGCGCGGACGAAGCCCAGCAGGTCGCCGTCGACCGACGCCTTGCGGCCGAGATACTGGGTGCGCAGCCCGGCGTCATGCAGAGCCTCGTCATTCGCCATCGCCAGGAAGCGGTCGGTCAGCTTGCGGTCGCCGGCCATGGCATAGAGGAAGTCGAGCGCCTCCTTGCGCATCAGTTCGCGCATCACCATCGCGTCGGGGCTGGACAGCACGGCGTCCAGCATCGACTCGCGCGCCATGGCGTCCAGCCGGCTCTGCACCTCCGCCGCGAGGCCGGGGAAGGCGTAGCAGGCCAGCGCCGCCCAGATCCCGCCCATGTCGACCCGTTGGATCAGCGCCGGCACCGATTCCGGCGAGCGGTACAGGATGGGGTCGTCGACCAGGAAGGGTTCGAACAGGCTGGTGAACAGCCGGCGCGCCTTCATCGGCCGCAGGCGGTTGAAATGTTCGACCAGCGCGTCGCGCAGATGCCGCGCGCGCTCGCCGTTCGGGCTGGCCGCACCCTCCACCGCGTCGAGCACGGAGCGGATGGCATGCATCGGGATGCGGGAGACGACCTCGTCCATCTGGCGGCGGAAGGCGCTGGAGTCCATGCCGCCCGCGCCCGCCTGGGAACCGGCGGAGGGGAGGGAGGTCGTGACCGTCGGCGTGCTGCTCATGCGCCCAACACCTCGCGGGATAGTCGTCGCCCGGACGCTCATAATCCCGAGAGATTATTAAATAAGTTTTGCCATTTCCATCCGCTGTCTTCGCCGGGTCAGATGATTACCGAAATATGTCAACCATTTGTTTTGTAATCTTAGCTTTACCATTCGCCCCCGTCCGGGTTACAGCCCGGCGGCCAGCTGCGCCTCCAGACCCGCGCGGTAATCGGGATAGGCCAGCGTGACACCGAGCTGGCGCTTGATGCGGTCGTTCTTCACCCGGCGGCAATCGGCGTAGAAGCTGGCGGCCATCGGCGACATCTCCGTCTGGTCGAAGGGGATCAGCGGCGGCGGCTCCACCCCCAGCAGGCGGCAGGCATATTCCACCACCTCGTGCGAGGGGCTCGGCAGGTCGTCGGCCACATTGTAGACGGCGCCCAGCGTCGGCCGTTCCATCGAGGCGCGCAGCGTCCTGGCGATGTCCTCGACATGGATGCGGCAGAACACCTGACCCGGTTTGTCGACCCGTCTGGCGGTGCCGTCGCGCACGGAATCGATGGCGCTGCGGCCGGGGCCATAGATGCCGGCCAGCCGGAACAGATGCATCGGCACGCCATACTGGCGGTACAGGTTCAGCCAGCCACGCTCCGCCTCCACCCGGCGTTTCTGGCGCTCGCCGGTCGGCTTCAGCCATGCCGCCTCGCTCACCCACTCGCCGCCGGTGTCGCCATAGACGCCAGTGGTGGACAGATATCCCGCCCAGTCCAGCGTGCGCAGGTCGGCCAGATCGCGGGCATGCTGGTCCAGCACCGGATCGCCCTTGGCATCCGGCGGGATGCTGACCAGCAGATGGGTGGTGCCGGCCAGCGCCGCGTGCGCATCGGCCAGCGGCCGGCCGCGGTCGAACAGGAAGGCCTCGATGCCCTGAGCCTCCAGCTCCGCCTTCTTCTCCTCGCTGCGGCAGGTGGCGGCCACGCGCCATCCGTCGGCGCGCAGCGCGTCGGCGAAGACGCGGGCGCTGTAGCCGGGGCCGAAGACGAACAGGCGGGGATCGGTCATGGCGGGCGGTTCCGGTTGGGGCAGGGGACTCCGTAACGCCGGGGCTCGGCTTCCGGGCCTGGCTTGCGGGCTTGCGCCCTGCCCGGCGATGGCGGAGTGTAAAGGCACCATGACCCGACGCAATCCTTACCTTATCGGCGCGCTTTCCCTGGGGCTGTTCGCAGCTCTGCCGACGGTGCATGCCGCCGCTGCCGCCACCGGCTCCTCCTCCACGCTCGACCGCAACCGCGAGCTTCAGGCCTGTGCCGCCAAGGCGGAGGCGAACCCCGACGGCGCCAAGGCCGACGCCAAGCGCTGGCAGGAGCAGGGCGGCGGCGATTACGCCAAGCTCTGCCAGGCGCTGGCGCTGTTCCATGCCGGCGACTTCAAGGCGGCTGGCGCCCAGATGGAGGCGCTGGTGCCGACGCTGGGCAAGGACGACCCCAGGGCCGCCGCCTCGCTGCTCGGCCGGGCCGGCTGGGCATGGCTGCGGGCCGGCGACCAGGGCCGGGCGGAGCGGCTCTACAGCGCGGCGCTGGACAAGACGCCGGGCGACGTCGATCTGCTGATCGACCGCGCCTTCGCCCGTGCCGAAGGTGAACGCTTCTGGGACGCCATCGCCGACCTCGACGCGGCGCTGTCGCGCGACCCGCGCCGGGCCGACGCCTATCTCTACCGCGCGACCGCCCACAAGGCACTGTCCAACTACCGGCAGGCCTTGGCCGACATCGACCATGCGCTGGAACTGAAGCCCGGCGACCCGGAGGCGATCCTGCTGCGCGGCAACGTCAAGGCGATGGGCGGCAACCTGCCGGCGGCGCGCGACGACTGGGCGCTGGCCCGCCGCGTCGCCCCCGACAGCGAATGGGGCCGCGCCGCCGCCGACAACCTCGCCCGCACGGCGGAGCTTGCGGGGGCTGCGGGTAAGGATGCGGCCAAGGAGCCGCCGAAGAAGGCGCAGTGAGGCGGTATAACTTCGCCCCTAGCCGACCACCCCAACGAAAAAGCCCCGCCGCGGCAACCGCGGGCGGGGCTTTTTCTTACCTGAACCGACTCGAACGGCTTACAGCGCCGAGTCGACCCACTGGAACAGCGCACCCTTGGGCAGGGCGCCGATCTTGGTGGCGGCGACGCCGCCGTCCCTGAACAGCATCAGCGTCGGGATGCCGCGCACGCCGTACTTGCCCGGGGTGCCCGGGTTCTCGTCGATGTTCAGCTTGGCGACGGTGACCTTGCCCTCATACTCGCGGGCCAGCTCGTCGAGCGCCGGGGCGATCATCTTGCAGGGGCCGCACCATTCCGCCCAGAAATCGACCAGGACCGGGCCGGTGGCCTTCAGGACGTCCTGCTCGAAGCTGTCGTCGGTAACCTTGATGGTGGTGCTCATGTGACCTCTAGCCTGGATTCGGAAGCGCCGCGGACCGGTTGTGGAAGGCCGGCGGCCATCGCCCCGTCTGTGGAATTGAGCAAAATGTAGGGCGGAGGCGCCCGGCCGGTCAAGTCACCCCATCTTTCGGGTGATCCGCCGGCCGCCCTTCATCCCGCCCTTGGGCCCAGTCCGGCCGCCGCCGTGTCCAGCACCGAGGGCGGTAGCTCCATGGTGTAGGGGCCATCGGTCCACAGCAGCACGCAGCGCACCCGCCGCCCCGGATAGACCGCCCGCAACGCCTCCCGGTAGGCCGCCATCTGGCGCCGGTAAACCATTGGTACGTCTTCCAGATCCCGCGGCGGTGGCCGGTTGGTCTTATAGTCGACGATCCACACCGTGTCCCCGGTCAGGGCCAGCCGGTCGATGCGCCCGGCCAGCGCCCGGCTGCCGTCGCCCAGCGCCACCACACCGACCAGCGGCACTTCCGCCCGCGAGTCCGGGCCGAACAGATGCGCGAACTCCGCATGGCTCAGCACCGCCAGCGTCTCCCGCGCGATGGCGTCTTGCTGCTCCGGCGTCAGCTTGTGCGCCGGGCGGGCGAGGAAGCGGCGGCAGGCGGCCTCCCGTGCGTCGTCCGCCAGATTGGGCAGGGTCTGAAGCAGCCGGTGCACCAGCAGACCGCGGCGGAAGCGCTGGCCGTCGTCGTTGCCGAGCGGGGAGCGCACCGCCGGCTCCTCGCCATCCGGCCGCGACGGGGTCAGCGGGCGCGACGGCTCCGGCTCGCCCGGTGGCGGTTCGGCGATCCAGGGCGGCGGCGGCTCGGCCGAGGCGCTTTCCTCCGTCTCGACATGGCGCGGCACCGTGGCGGTCTGGGCGCCGACCAGCCGCCAGCCCTCGCCGGCCCAGCCGTCGGGGCACAGGCCGGTGAAATCGAAGTCATGCGGCACGCCGTTCTCGCGCATCGCCTCCTCGACCAGCCGGTACCAGCACTCGTCGGACGGCTCGCGCTTGCCCTGATGGCCGCAGATGTAGAGCCGGTCCTCCGCCCGCGTCAGCGCGACATACAGCAGCCGGCGGTACTCCTGGTCGCGCCGCCGGTTGGCCCGCGCCCGTGCCTCGGCGCACAGCGCGTCCTCCTGCGACCGGCGGGCGGCGAACAGCGGCACCGGGCAATCCTCGTCCGGCCACAGGATCGGCGGGCTCTGGGTCGGGCTGCCCAGCGTGTCGGGCAGGAAGACGATCGGCGCCTGCAAACCCTTGGAACCGTGGACGGTCATGATCCGGACGGTGCCGCCGCCCTGTTCCAGCTCGCGCTTGATTTCCGCGTCGCTGGCGGCCAGCCAGGCGAGGAAATTCTGCAGCGACGGCGGCTCGGTCTTCTCGAAGGCGAGGCAGACGGCCAGGAACTCCTCCAGCGGATCCTGGGCGTCGGGGCCGAGCCGCTTCAGGATTGCGCGGCGCCCCGACCGTCCGTCGGCCGGGCAGGGCCGGTTCAGCAGCCCGGCGAACAACTCGTAGGGGGCGGAGAAGTCGGTGCGCGCCAGCAGGTCGCCCAGATAGCGCCGGGCTGGGCGGAAATCCGGCTCCGTCTCCGCCAGCGCCACCAGCGAGCGCCACAGCGTGCCGCGCCGGCCATGGGCGACGCGGAACAGCTCCTCCTCCGTCAGCCCGATCAGCGGCCCCTTCAGTACGGTGGCGAGCGTCAGGTCGTCGTCGGGCAGCAGCAGGAAATCGGCCAGCGCCACCAGATCCATCACCGCCAGCTGTTCGGTCAGCACCATGCGGTCGACGCCGGCCACCGGCACGCCGCGGTCCTTCAGCGCGCGGACCAGTTCGGTGACGAAGGCGGTGCGGCGGCGGACCAGAACCATGACGTCGCCGGGCTGCACCGGCCGTCCCTTGGCCTCCAGCGTCTCGCCGCTGTCGATCCAGCGATGCACCGTCGCCGCAATGACCGAGGCGAGGCGGGCGGACGGCGAATCGGCGGACTCGCGTGCCACCGGCGGCGCCCAGGCCGGCGTCTCGGTCACCTCGGCCGGCTTCACCGGCGGCCAAAGCTCGACCAGACCGGCTTGCCCGCGGCGGAACGCCCGGTGGCGGATCACCGGGCTGGCGTCGGACGCCACGCCGTCGCGGGCGCGGTCCAGCGCGAAGACGGCATCCACCGTCTCCAGCACCGCGGAGGTCGAGCGGAAGGAGATGTCGAGGTCCACCCCCGCCCACAGCCGCTCGGCCGACTCGGCCTTGTCCTGGAAATGGCGGCGCATGCGGGCGAATTCGGCGGGATCGGCGCGCTGGAAGCTGAAGATCGACTGCTTCTCGTCGCCCACCGCGAAGACGGTGCGGATCTTGCCGTCGGGTGCCGCCGCCTCCAGCTCGGCAAAGAACTCGCCGGCGAGCGCAGCGACGATGGCCCACTGGTCGGGGTTGGTGTCCTGCGCCTCGTCGATCAGGATATGGTCCAGGCCGCCGTCCAGCTTGTAGAGCACCCAGGGCACCCGCGGCGTGCCGTCCTTGCCGCTCAGCAGCCGGTTGGCCGCCAGGATCAAATCGTCGTAATCCAGCAGGGCGCGGGCGGCCTTGCGCTCGCGGTAGGCCTCCAGCATTGCCCGCGCCAGCGTCAGCAGGGCGGTGGTCGAGGCGGCGACGCCGGCGGCCTTCACCCGCTCCGCTATCTCCACCAGCCGCTCGGCCTCCTTCTGCAGGGACAAGAGCGCCTGCGGATAGGCGGTGGCCGGCTTCTTGGTCATCAGCGTCTTGCGCGGGCTGCCCTCCGCCGTCAGGAACAGGCGCTTGTAGGCATCGAAGGCGCGCACCCGGCGGTCGGCGGCGTCCAGCCAGTGCTGGATGGCGATGCCGCGCTCCTGATCGCTGGCGCTGCCGCCCGACAGCGCCCGGCAGGCCTCGCGCAGGGAAGGCGGGTCGCAATGGTCGTCGTGGCAGGCGTGGGTCAGGATCGACTCCTCGGTCACGCCGGGCGGCACCCCCAGCCGGTCGTGGATGGCGTCGATCAGCCCGTCCAGCCCATGGAAGCGCTCGAACAGCTTCTCCACCTGCCCGCGCTGGCTCGCCAGCTCCGCCAGCAGCTCGGCGAAGTCCTCGGCATTCAGGTCGCCGGTCAGCCGGTCCATGGCGCGGCCGAGCGGGCTGTCCGGTTCGGTTCGCCCGGCATGCAGCACGGCGTCGCGCGCCTCGGTCAGCAGCCCGTCGGCGGTGCGGTCGTCCATCACGTCGAAATGCGGCGCGAGTTCGGCTTCCAGCGGGAAGCGGCGCAGCAGCGACTGGCAGAAGGCGTGGATGGTCTGGATCTTCATGCCGCCGGGGCAATCCACCACCTGGGCGAACAGCCGCCGCGCGTTCAGCCGCGCCTCCATCGACGGCCGCTCGCCGCACAGATCGGCCAGCCGGTCCTCCAGCGCGTCGTCGGGCAGGGTGGCCCACAGGCCGAGCGTCCGGTTGATGCGGATCGCCATCTCCGCGGCGGCGGCCTTGGTGAAGGTCAGGCACAGGATGCGCGCCGGCGGCGTGCCGGACAGCATCAGCCGCAGCACCCGGTCGGTCAGCACCTTGGTCTTGCCCGACCCGGCCGAGGCGCCGACCCACACCGACGCTGTCGGATCGGAGGCCCGCCGCTGCGCCACGTTGGGATCGAGCGGCAGGCTGCGGGGGGGCAGGTCGGTCATGGTCATGCGTAGAGCTTCCGGTGCCGGGTCAGGGCCGGATGCTGGTCCAGATGCCGGGGGCGGGGCAAGGGCGAAAGATCAGGTGACCGGGTCGGGCGCCGAAAGGGCAGGGTTGCCATAGGCGATCTGCAGGACCTTGAAGCTCCAGAACAGCCAGTCGGCGTCAGCTTTGATCTGTGGATGCAGGGTAAGGCAGCGCATCAGGTCGCTCTCGATCTCCCCGCTGACCCTGGTCAGGTCGAGCGACAGGATCGAGCCGATCAGCCGATAAATGAAGAATGGTACAATCATCCGGCCGTACACCGAGTCGGCCATGGTTTTCGATAAAACGAACAGAGGATCGGTTTTATATTCAAGAATGGTGATGGCAAAAAGACCGGCAATCTTCGAAAAATTGATCAGGTCGCCTTCACGGAAGTCATTGTCGCCTTTGAACGCATCGACACGTCCGAAATAATCTTCGACGATCTTGTCGATGCAGAGGGCGTTCGAATTGAATTGAATTCCTGCGGCCGTTCCGTGGAGCCGCATGACGATATCGTTGATCACGCGTGCGGTCTGTTCGCCGGCTTCCACCAGCAGCCTGCGCCGCCGCAGTTCGCGTGAGTCTTCAGCGATGGACATCGAGATCGTCGGACCGGTACACTCGTCAAAGCGAAATCAGGGCTTTTTCGTGGAGTCGCAGTTGCCAATGGCGTTGTCGATGATGCTCGCGACACGCTCGGCAAACAGGCTTTCGTTCCGCGCCAGATACCGCAACGCCGCTTCCTCGCTGAAGGGAGCGCTGTTGTTCTTCACCTTCCAGCCATCAAGCGCCGACGCAGGCGGAATCGGAAGGGGTGTCACGGTGTTGCGTGCGTTGGGCATGAGGACCATCGGGATTCAAAGAATCGAGATGATCAGAATCCCCCCAGGCCCGCTCCGAAAGTGATTTCGTCGAGCCCCGGTGGATTTCGACCATCTTCGTATAAGAATATCGTAATTTCTCTCCTTCCACAAGGATGCGGTTGAGAAAAATCCCACTCACTCTCCCTCTCCGCCGCCCGACGACCATTCCTGAATGCGGGCCAGATGCGCATAGTCGGTGTACCGCGGCGCCATCGCCGGGCGCGGGCGGGAGCGGTAGGGGGTGTTCGGGTCGTCGAACTGTGCGATCAGCGCCTCCAGTCCGGCCCGCGCCTCCTCGCCCAATGCCGCCGGGTCGCCCTTCACCGGCTTTTCCTCGCCGGCCGGGTCGCCGCCGGACAGGCGCCAGAAGGTCAGTTCGGCCACCGTGCCCTTGTCGACTCCGCTGAAGCCGCCGGCTGCGGCGATGGCGGCCTCCAGCGGCAGCTGCGGGGCGAAGCCCAGTTCGATCTCCCGCGCGCTCGGCGGGGTGCCGGTCTTGTAGTCGATCACCACCAGCCCGTCGGGGCCGCGGTCGATGCGGTCGGCCTTGGCGGTCAGGGTGAAGGGGCCGCCGGGTCCGGACAGCTCCAGCCGGCCCGGCACCTCGGTCGCCAGCGGGCGGATGCGGGGGCGGCGCTCGCGCTCCAGATCGACGAACCAGCCGGCGACCCGCTCGAAGCGCGGCCACCAGAAGGCCCAGACGTCGGGATGGCTGCGCAGCAGCGGGCCAAAGCGCTCGCGCCCCAGCGCGATCAGCCGGTCGAGCGCATCATGCGGCAGCGGGCCGGGATACTCGCGGACGAAGGCGTCCAGCGTGTCGTGGATGATCTGGCCGCGGTCGGATGCCCCCGGATCGGCGGCGATGGGGTCGAGCGCGCGCAGCCGCAGGGCGTGCCGGGCATAGATGGCGTAGGGATCGCGCATCCAGGTCTCGATCTCCGTCACCGACAGCTTGCGCGGCCGGGCGGTCAGCGGCGGGCGCGGCTCCGGTGCCGCCACCGGCTGCACCCGCTCCGGCTCGTCCAGCCCGCGCGCCCAATCGAGCCAGCAGGCCCCGCGCTCCTCGATGACGCCGTCCAGATCCAGCGCCTTCAGCACGGTTTCCAGCCGCAAGAGCCAGCGCGACGGCACGGTCGGCGTGCCCTCCACCCGGGCGGCGCGGGTCAGCACCACCTCCGGCGCGCCGCAGGCATGGGCGAAGTCGTGGGCCGACATGCCGACCAGCCGTTCCGGGCTGGGCAGGCCGAAATCGCGCCGCATCGGCCGCGACATCCAGGGATCGGCGGAGGCGGCCGGCGGCCAGGTTCCCTCGTTCAGCCCGCCCAGGATGGTCAGGTCGAGATGCTGGAGACGCGCCTCCATCGGACCCAGGATGAACAGGCGCGGGTGCAGGCCATAGCGGGGGCGCACTGCCCGCGCGCTCATCAGCGCATCGAGCAGCGCCGGGTAATCCTTGGCCGGGATCGCTGGGAAGCCCTCCGCCGCGTCGAGCAGGTCGTGGACGAAGCGCGCCGCCTCCTCGCCGTCGTCCTGGCGCCACAGCCGCTCCGCCCCGGTCAGCGCGTCGTCGTCGGCCAGCGATTCGCAGAAGGCGACATGGGCGCGCACGAGGTCGGCCAGCGGCGTCTCGCTGGTCAGCGCCTCCAGGAACGGTGCCGCGCGCTGGCCGATGTCGACCAACCATGTGCGCAGGAACTCCTGCTGGTCCTCATGGTCGAAGCGGTCGGCCTGCTCCAGCGCCGCCAGCACGCCGTCGAAGCCCTCCGCCGGGCGGGGGCCGCGCAGCACGATGCGCTCCAGCGCGCGGGCCGCTGCGCGGAAATCCGCCGAGTCGCGGCCGCCCGCCGCCATCGGGTGCTTGGCCAGAGCCAGCAGGGCCAGCGGATGGACGCGGCTCGCCGCCAGCTCCGCCGTCAGCCGCAGATAGGTGCCGACCGCGGTGTGGGCGAGCGGCTGGCCGCCGGAGTCGTTGACCGCAATTCCCCAGCGCGCCAGCGCCATGGCGACCCGGCGGCCCAGGTTGCGGTCGGGGGTGATGAGGGCGGCGGTCCTGGTCGGCGTTTCCAGCGCATGGCGCATCAGCAGCGCGATGACCTGCGCCTCTTCCTCCGATGTCGCGGCGTCGATGCGGGTCAGCCCGTCCAGCGCCGAGGCATCCACGCCCGACAGCTCGCGCCAGCCCTCGGTGGTCGCCGCCGGGCGCATCGCCTCGGCGATCAGCCGGGCGCGGGCGCCGCGGGGTTCCGGCGCGTCGCTCCAGGGCTGCACCTCGGCCCGTTCGACGCCCAGCAGACGGATCAGCTGCGACAGGCCATGCTGCGGGTGGGACTCGTCACCGGCGATGGCGTCCCAGATCGTCTCGTCGGCCCCGGTATCGAGGCCGGGGAGCACCACCGCCCCCTGCGGCAGCCGGGCGATGACCGCCAGCAGCTCCGTCGTCGCGGCGATGGAGCCGGTGGAGCCGGCGGCGATCACCATGCCCGGCGGCGGCGCGGCCTGCCAGAGTGCGGCCTGCGTCTCCAGCGCCAGATTGCGGCGCTTGGCCGGGTCGGTCTCGCCGGTCGACTCGAGGATGGCGGGCCACACCTCGGTGATGATGCGCAGGAATTTCAGCGTGACCTGCCAGTGCTCGGCATAATCCGCCGGCACCAGCGACTCGAGCTTCTCGAAGCCGGCACGCTCGGTCCACACCGCGTCGATCAGCCGGCCCAAATCGGCCCCCAGCCGCACCGCCTGCGCCGTCGTCGCCGACAGCCCCTCCGCCCCCAGGATCAGCCGCGCCAGCGTCATCTGCCGGTTCAGCGGCGAGATCGCCTCCGGCAAATCGAGCGGGATTTCGGGCAGTTCCTCCTCGGTCAGGCTGAGGTCGCCGGCATCCAGTTCGCCCAGCGGCGCCATCCGCGGCAGCAAGGTCGGCTGTCCGCCGGAGCGGCGCAGAAAGGCCGCCTGCAGCGCCCGGCAGGCGCGCCGCGTCGGCAGCAGCACGGTGACCCCGGCCAGCGCCATCGGGTCGCCGCCGACCCGCTCCATGATCCCCGCCGCCAGCATGTCGACGAAGGGCGCGCCCGCGGGGATGCTGTAGACTTTGGGGAGAGTGGAGCTATCGGGAAGCATGGAAGGTCCGTGTATCGCTTGCCCCCACCTTGATCCTCCCCCGCTCTCGCGGGGGAGGAGACTGCCGCCGCCCCTCCGCCTGAGCGGTTGCCCCCTCCCCCGCCCAGCGGGGGAGGGTTGGGGAGGGGGCAAGTGTGGTGAGCCACCGCGATTATCGCAGCCAACCCCTCAATGCGCCACCGCCCGCACGCCGCCGATGGCCAGCAGATCCTCCGCTTCCCGAAGCCCGGCCGGCGTGCCGATGTGGAACCACAGCCCGTCATGGGCGAGGCCGAACAGCCGTCCTGCCGCCTGCGCGCGGTCCCAGATCAGGTTGGTGGAAAAGGCGCCGTCCGGCGTGTCCGCCGCGAACAGTTCCGGCTTGACGATCTGCACCCCGGCATAGACGAAGGGCGCCAGTTCGCGCTCGGCCCGTCGGGTCAGGCCGCCCAGCGGGTCCATGTGATAGTCGCCGGGCCCGTCATAGCCGACCGACTTGGTCGTCGCCATCAGCAGCAGCAGCGCATCCATCTCCGCCGGGTTCCAATGTGCGGCGAGGCGGCGCAGCGCCGGGACCGGCCCGTCCAGCCAGAAGATGTCGGCGTTCACCGTATAGACCGGCGCCGTGCCGAGATGGGGCAGGGCCTTCTTCACCCCGCCGCCGGTCTCCAGCAGCGTGTCCTCCGGCGACAGGGTGATGGCGGGCGCCGTCCGGTCCTTCAGGTGATCGCCGATCATCGCGCCCAGATAGTGGCTGTTGACCACCGCCCGGCCGACGCCGGCCGCGGTCAGCCGGTCCAGCGCGTGGTCCAGCATGGGCTTGCCCAGCACCGGGATCAGCGGCTTCGGCATGTGGTCGGTCAGCGGTCGCATGCGCAGGCCCTGGCCGGCGGCCAGAACCATGGCAGTGTCGGGAATGGTCACGGTCATCTCAGATCGTCTCCGGAACGACAAAGGCGGCACGGGCCTCGGGCGGCAGATGGCGGTCGAACCAGGCAGCGACCGGCGCCAGTTCCGGCTTCGCCAACTGGGCCTCCAGCAGGCGCCAGACCCGCGGCAGATGGACAAGGTAGGACCGCCGCCCCCGGCTCAGCGCCAGACGGACGAAGATGGCGACGATCCGCGTGTGGCGCGCCGCCCCCAGCACCGCCATGGCGCGGCGGAAGGCGGCGGCATCGGTCTCGGGGAAAGCGGCGAGGTAGCGCGCGACCATCGCCTCGGCCAGATCGGGCGCCACGTCGCGCCGCGCATCCTCCAGCAAGGAGACGAGGTCGTAGGCCCGAGGCCCCCAGCCGGCGCTCTGGAAATCGATCAGCCCGGCGGCCTTCACCCCTGGCCGATCCAGCCGCATCAGGTTGTCAACATGATAGTCGCGCAGCAGAAGCGACGGCGCTCCCGCGCAGGCCGGCCCCAGCACCGTCCGCCAAGCCGTATCGAAGTCGGAACGATCCACATCGTTCAAGGGCCGGCCCAGCGCCACCGGCACATAGGCGTCGATGAACAGCCGGGTCTGCGCCACGAACAGCGCCGGATCGTAGACGGGCAGGGCAAGGCGCTCCGCCGCCCCCGCGGGCCAGCCGCGATGGAGGACGATCAGCGCGTCGGTCGCCATCTCGTAGAGCGGTTGCGGATCGGCGCCGTCGGCCAGCAGGCGGGAGAACGTATCGCTTCCGAAATCTTCCTGTATCGCCAATCCACGTTCCGCATCCGATGCGATTACGGTGGGGACCGACAGCCCGATGGCTGCCAGTTCTGCGCCGATGGCGATGAAGGGGACGAGGTCGTCGGCCGGGGCGGGCGTGTCCACGAGGATCAGGGTTTCGCCATCGGCCTTGCGCAGGCGTTCGTAGCGGCGGGCAGAGGCATCGCCGGCCAGCGGCTCCCGCGCCGCGCCGGACAGGCCGTTGGCAGCCAGGAAGGCGGCGATCTCCGTTTCCCGCCCAGAAGAAACGGCAGCCATCACAGCGTCCAGTCGGCGGCGGCCACCCGCGCCGCCAGCGCGCCATGGCCGGTCAGGGTGGCACGGCGGGCGTCGGGGCCGTCATGCTCCATCGTCACCTCCACCCGGTCGGGCGGCAGCAGCGGACCCAGCCGGTCGGGCCATTCCACCAGCGCCACCGCTTCGGCCCGCACATCGTCCCAACCCAGTTCATAGACCTCGTCCGGACCCGACAGGCGGTAAAGGTCGAAATGCCAGACCGGCCCGATGGCGGTGTCGTAGGTCTGCACCAGGGTGAAGGTGGGTGACGGCACTTCGGCGTCCTCATGGGTGACGCTGCGGATCAATGCCCGCGACAGCGCCGACTTGCCGGCACCGAGATCGCCGCGCAGCGCCACGAGGTCGCCCGGCTGCAGGATGGCGCCCAGCCGGCGGCCCAGTGCCGCGGTGGCGGCCTCGTTCGGCAGCGGTACGGCGAGGGTATAGGGGGAGATGTCCGACATGGCGCGGATACTGTGCGAAGCCGCCGCCCGCCCGCAAGCCGGAAAGAAGGGTGGGTCAGCGGCAGGCTTACCGGCCGATCCGCCGCTTGGGCGACAGCCGGTCCGCCGCTCCCGCTCCTTCTGCGGCCCCGGTGGTCACCACCAGCCGCGGCGCCTTGTTGAAGTTCATGGTGATCATCAGCGTCAACGCGCCGTTGATCAGGTGCAGCATCTTGTCGGATGCCACCGGCAGGGGGATGCGCCGGCCCATGCAATAGCCGACCAGCGCCGCCGTAACCTCGGTGTCGGCCAGAACCAGTTCCGTCGCCGCGCCATTGTCGTCGGTGATGGTCAGGCGGGTTTCGATGCCCTCATGCTCCGGTCCCTCGTTGCGATGGTAGACGAGCTTGGACACGGTGCCGACCGGCAACACGTCCTTCACCCGGCGCCGTCGGTCGAGGACGGCCCGCACGACCTCCTGCTCGGTGAAGACCAGACAGCGAAGTTCCTTCATTCCGGGCCTCCACCCGACTGGCATCCGGACCGGACTCCGGGCCGCCCGGCCCGGCCATCCGCCGCACGCTCCTACTGTCTGCCCTGCACCCCCGGCGTGCAATCGACAAATTTAAGCGAATTTATGCGAAATTGTAAAACCGACACCGCCATGCCGGTGCGGCACCCGGCCCCGGGCGCGACACAGAACCGCCATCCCCTTGCTGGGGGTTGACCCGGCCGGGAAATGCGGACAATGGAAGGACCGTTCGCCGACCTTTCCGCATCATTCTCCACCCGGCACCCCGTCTCAAGGAATTGGCTTTCATGTCGCAGACCGCATCCAGCCACGATGTCCTCACCACCGATGTCGTCATCGTCGGCGCCGGCCCCGTCGGGCTGTTCGCCGTGTTCGAATGCGGCATGCTGAAGATGCGCTGCCATGTGGTGGACGCGCTGGACATGGTCGGCGGCCAGTGCACCGCGCTCTACCCGGAAAAGCCGATCTACGACATCCCGGCCCATCCCTCCATCGAGGCGGCCGACCTGATCGACCGGCTGGCGGAACAGGCCGCCCCCTTCGCGCCGACCTATCACCTGGGCCAGCAGGTGGAGAAGCTGACCCGCCAGGACAGCGGGCGCTGGCTGGTGGAGACCAGCATCGGCACCAAGATCGACGCCCAGGCGGTGATCATCGCTGCCGGCAGCGGCGCCTTCGGCCCCAACCGCCCGCCGCTCGACGGGTTGGAGGCGTATGAAGGCAAGTCGGTCTTCTACATGGTGCGCCGCCGCCAGGACTTCGCCGGCAAGAAGGTGGTGATCGCCGGCGGCGGCGACAGCGCGGTCGATTGGGCGCTGTCGCTGGCCGACGTCGCCGAGCGCGTCTATGTCGTCCACCGCCGTCCGAAGTTCCGCGCCGCCCCTGAAAGCGTGGCCCGCATGGACGCTCTGGTGCGCGATGGGCGGATCGAGATGGTGGTGCCCTACCAGCTCTCCGGCCTGGACGGCGAGAACGGCCAGCTGACCGCCGTGCGCGTCGCCACGCTGGACGGCGAGGAAAAGGCGCTGCCGGCCGACGCCCTGCTCGCCTTCTTCGGCCTGTCGATGAATCTCGGCCCCATCGCCGACTGGGGCCTGGACCTGGAGCGCAGCCACATCTCGGTGGCCCAGCCCGGCTGCGCCACCAATGTGCCCGGCGTCTTCGCCATCGGCGACATCGCCACATATCCGGGCAAGCTGAAGCTGATCCTCTGCGGCTTCGCCGAAGCGGCCCAGGCCGCCCATTCCATCCGCCCGCTGGTCTATCCGGGCGAGGCGCTGCATTTCGAATATTCCACCTCCAAGGGCGTGCCCGGCGCGGCCTGATCCTTAGGCGCCCCACCCGCAAGCCGAAAGGACCGGTCTTCCGAACGGAAAGCGGGTGGGGCTCCGCTTGCGCTCTCCCGCGCCGCACCGCATCATCGCGGCAACGACAACGTCGCCAACGACGAGACGGGGGAGTTTGCCAACCATGTCGACCGCCAAGCAGCGCGTCACCCAACGCTTCACCCAACGCTTCATCCTGGCCGCCACCGCCGGACTGGCGCTGGCCGCCGCATCCCAGGCGGCCCTGGCCCAGCCGCGCACCGACCTCGTCGTCGGCATGGCGCTGGAGCCGCCGCATCTGGACCCCACCGCCGGGGCGGCCGGTGCCATCAAGGAAGTGACCTACGCCAACCTGTTCGAACCGCTGCTGCGCGTCGACGGCGACGGCAAGCTGGTCCCCGGCCTGGCGGAGCGCTGGACCGTCTCGGAAGATGGGCTGACCTACCGCTTCAGCCTGCGCCCGAATGCCAAGTTCCACGACGGCACCACCGCCGATTCCGCCGACGTGAAGTTCACCCTGGACCGCGCCCGCGCCGCGGATTCGGTGAACGCGCAGAAGGCCTATTTCGCTCCCATCGCCAAGGTGGAAACGCCGGACCCGCAGACGGTGGTCGTCACCCTGTCGCGCCCCGACGGCCTGTTCCTGTTCCACATGGCGAGCGGCGACGCCGCCATCGTCGCCCCGGAATCGGCGCCGACCAACAAGCAGAAGCCCGTCGGCACCGGCCCCTTCAAGTTCGACCGCTGGGTCGCCGGCGACCGGGTGGTGCTGGTCCGCAACCCCGACTATGACGGGGCGAAGCCCAAGCTCGACCGCGTGACCTTCCGCTTCGTCAGCGACCCGGCCGCCCAGGTGGCGGCGCTGAAGGCCGGCGACATCGACGCCTTCACCCTGTTCAGCACCTACGAGGCGCTGCCGGAGTTCCGCAACGACCCCAAGTTCACGGTGACGGTCGGCTCGACGGAGGGTGAAACCCTGCTGTCGACCAACAATGCCCGCAAGCCTTTCGACGATGTCCGCGTCCGCCGCGCCATGGCCCATGCCATCGACCGCAAGACGCTGATCGAGGGTGTTCTGTACGGCAACGGCGCCGCCATCGGCAGCCATTTCCCGCCGCATCGCGAGGGCTACGTCGATCTGACCGGGATGTATCCCTACGACCCGGTCAAGGCGAAGGCCCTGCTGGCCGAGGCGGGCTACCCGAACGGCTTCGACACCACGCTGCGCCTGCCGCCGCCGCCCTATGCGCGGCGCGGTGGCGAGCTGGTCGCGGCCATGCTGGCGGAGGCCGGCATCCGCGTGAAGATCGAGCCGGTGGAATGGGCGGCCTGGCTGGAAAAGACGTTCAAGGGCAAGGATTATGACCTGACCATGATCGCCCATACCGAGCCGCTGGACATCGACATCTACGCCCGGCCCGACTACTACTTCAACTACAAGAGCGAGCGCTTCAACGCCCTGAACGAGGAGCTGAACCGTACCCAGGATCCGGCCAAGCGCAACGCGCTCTACGGCGAGCAGCAGAAGATCCTGGCGGAGGATGCGGTCAACGGCTTCCTCTTCATGCTGCCGTCGGTGACGGTGCAGAAGGCCGGCCTGACCGGCATGTGGGTCAACCGCCCGGTCCAGGCCAACGACGTCACCGGTGCGGCCTGGAAATAGCGTCGAGCAAGTAAGGCCAAGTAAGGATAGACCCGCGTGCTCGCTTTCCTGCTGCGACGGCTGGTCAGCCTGATCGTCACCGTCTGGCTCACCACCATCGTGGTCTTCACCGTGCTGCAGCTGGTTCCCGGCGATCCGGCGCTGCTGATGCTGGGCGTCAATGCCCAGCCCGACACGCTGGCGGCATTGCGCAGCCAGATGGGTCTCGACCAGCCCATCCTTACCCGCTACCTCGACTGGGCCGGTGGGCTGGCGCGCGGCGACCTGGGCGTCAGCCTGACCTATGCCCGCCAGGTGGCGGAACTGGTGGCGGAACGGCTGACGGTCACCCTGCCGCTGGCCCTGCTGTCGCTGGCCATCAGCACGGTTCTGGCCCTGCCGCTCGGCCTCTATGCAGCGGCACGGCGGGGCAGGGGCGGCGACTGGGCGGTGCTGGGCTTTGCTCAGTTGGGCGTGTCGATGCCCAGCTTCTGGATCGCCATCCTGCTGATCCTGCTGTTCTCGCTGACCCTGCACTGGTTTCCGGCCGGCGGCTTTCCCGGCTGGGACGCCGGCATCGGTCCGGCCCTGCACGCATTGGTGCTGCCCGCCCTGGCGCTCGCGGTGCCGGAGGCCGCCATCCTTGCCCGCGTCACCCGCACCGCCGTGCTCGACACGCTGGGCGAGGACCATGTCCGCACCGCCCGCGCCAAGGGGGTGGGCCGCACCGCGGTCCTGCTGCGCCATGCCCTGCCGAATGCCCTGATCCCGGTGGCGACGGTGCTGGGGCTGCAGATCTCCTTCCTCGTGGCCGGGGCGGTGGTGGTGGAGAATGTCTTCACCCTGCCGGGGCTGGGCCGGCTGCTCTATCAGGCCATCGGCCAGCGCGACCTGATCGTCGTGCAGGGCGTGGTCGTGTTGCTGGCGCTGTTCGTGGTGGTGGTGAGCGCGCTCGTCGACATCGCCTGCGCTCTGGCCGACCCGCGGCCGAAAGGGGTGTCGTCGTGAGGCGGGGTGTTGGGGTGCGGACATGTGCCCCCACCCTAACCCTCCCCCGCCTTTGGCGGGAGAGGGGACTGCCGCCGCTTCGAGCATACATGTACGCCGCCAAGCGTCATGCCCCCTCCACCGCCGCAGGCGGGGGAGGGATGGGGAGGGGGCAGATAGAGGTAAGGGGGCATCGCCGATGGCACTTCGCATGAGGCAGCTTCCCCTCTCCCTCCATCTCGGCGCCGCCCTGACGCTGCTGCTGGTCGCCATGGCGCTGCTGTCGCTGCTATGGACGCCCTACCCGGCGGAGCAGGTGCGCGTGCTCGCCCGGCTGAAGCCGCCGAGCGCCGCCCATTGGCTTGGCACCGACCATTTCGGGCGCGACGTGCTGTCGATGATCATGGTCGGCGCCCGCAACTCGCTGTCGGTGGGGGCGGCGGCGGTCGGGCTCGGGCTGCTGGGCGGGGTGCCGCTCGGGCTGCTGGCCGCCGGGCTGGGGCGCTGGGGGGACGAGGTGGTGGCGCGGCTGGGCGATCTGGTCTTCGCCTTTCCCGCCGTGCTGACGGCGATCCTGCTGACGGCGGCGCTGGGTGCCGGAGCCATCAACGTCGTGGTGGCGCTGGCCCTGTTCAACGCCGCGGTGCTGGCCCGCGTCACCCGCGGTGCGGCGCTGGCGGCGTGGCGGCGGCCCTTCGTCGGTGCGGCGCTGGCGTTGGGGCGGGGACCCTTGTCGGTGACGCTGGTTCATGTGCTGCCCAACATCGCCGGCATCGTCGTGGTCCAGGCCACCGTGCTGTTCGCTGTCGCCATCGTCAACGAGGCGGCGCTCAGCTATCTCGGTCTCGGCATCCAGCCGCCCAGCCCCAGCTGGGGCAAGATGCTGGGCGACGCCCAGACCTATCTGTTCACGGCGCCCCTGCAGGCGGTGTTTCCCGGCGTCGCCATCGCGCTCTGCGTGATGGGGCTGACGATGCTGGGCGACGGCCTGCGCGACTGGCTCGACCCGCGGCACAGGTCTTCCGGAGTGATGTGAGGGGCCTCTCGCGGCAATATCTCACCCCACCGAGCGTGTCCGTTCCGACAGCTCGATCAGGTCCATCAGCTCGTTGCTCTTCCAATAGCGCGACTTGCCGACTTCGGTGCGCGCCGTCGCGACGAGGTCGTCGATGATCGCCTGCTCCTCGGGGCCGAGCACGCCGCCGCGCTCCAGCCGGTGCGACAGCAGGCGGGTCATGTTGTGGCTGAAGGTCGGGATCCAGGCGCTGACACGCTGGTCGAACACGCCGGCGATGGCGTTGATGCGCAGAAGATGGTCCATCCGCTCGTCGAGCGGGTCGGTCTCCTCGAACTTCATCGCCTTCTCGACATTGGCGCGCAGCTCTTCCAGCAGGTTTTCGCGCCACTTCACCAGATCGTAGGTCTCGAACCCGAAGTCGCGCGACATCATCTGCCAGCGCCACAGCAGCCGGTCCAGCCACACCACGTCGGCATGGTCGATGACCGGCTGGCGCCGGGCGGCGGCGGCCTGGGCGGAGCGTTCCATCGCCACCGCGGCCACCCGCGCGCCGATGATCTTGGCCGCCTGGGTCCAGGCGTTGCGGAAAGCCGGCTCGCTGCGCCGATCCTCCATCAGCCCGGCGGAGATCGCCGCATGGACCAAATGGTCGAGACGCTGCATCAGCGCCTCCAGCCGCCCCTTCTCCTTGGCGCTGGGCCGGATGGCGGAGCCGGGAACCCGGTCGTTCAGCTTGAGGATGACGGTCAGCGCCGCGGTCAGCGCGCGGGTGACCCCGACGAAATGGCCGGTCAACGCCGCGGTCATAGCGTCGCCGCGGCCGGGATCGACGCCGCTCTGCCGGATATAGAGCGCAGCGACCGAATAGTTGCGCTTCACCGTCAGAACCGACAGCGGCAGCAGGTTCGCCAGATCGTCGCCACAGCGGTCGCGCAGCGAGTCCGTCGCATCCAGCAGGATGTCGGCCAGCCGGTTCGCCTCCGCCTCGCCGCTGCAGGAGGCGGGGAAACCCTCCAGCCGGTCGGCGACCGGCTTCACCGGCCCTTCGGCATTGGCCAGCACCAGATGCATCAGCCGCAGCGTGTGGATGTCGATGGCCGGCGTCTTCTCCAGGAATCCCGACATCAGGCGGGTGCGGCGCGGCCGGTTGCGCGACAAGCCGGCCATCAGCTCGTCCGTCGCCTTCTTGTTGGCCAGCACGGCGTCCAGATGCCTGACCGCGGCGACGCGCATCCGCTCCCTCATCACCATGGCGACGGGGGACCGCAGGATGCGGTCGATCACGTCGCCGCGCGCCATCTCGTCCAGCGTCTCCTGCGCCTCCACCGCCAGCAGCGGAAAGGCGTCGCGGCTCAGCGCCTCCCACAGGGCGCCGACATCGACCCGCTGCAGCATGCCGGGGATGGACAGGCCGGCGTGGTACAGCACGTCGTCGTCGATCAGGAAGGCTTCGAACAGGTTGGTGAACAGGCGCCGGGCGCGGTTGGTGCGCTGGCGGTTCAAATATTCGATGACATATTGGCGGACGAGCTGGACCCGGTCGGTCGGCTCGTTGTCCATGCCCTCGATCTCGCTCAGCAGGCTGTAGACGAGGCTTGCCGGCAGCCGCGCCACCAGCGCGTCGATCTTCTGGCGCAACTCGTCCTGATGCAGCTCATCCGGGCGGGAATCGCTTGTTATGTCGTCGCTCATGCGCGGGCCGCCACGCGATGTTGTAAGGCGATGTCGGATGGCGGGCGCTGACGCTCCGCCGCGCGCCATTTAGGACGCAAACGGTAAATTTTTATGTAATGAACCGGGACCGGCGAGCCGGTGCACCGGCGCGGCCCCCGCATGTTGCGGGCGGCCGTGCCGGTGGTTGGGCCTCAGCTTTGCCGCAGCTTGGCGATCGGCTGGGAGAACTGCAGCTCGATGTCCCAGGGGAAATGGATCCAGGTGTCCTGGCTGACCTCGGTGATGAAGGTGTCGACCAAAGGGCGGCCGGCCGGCTTGGCGTAGACGGTGGCGAAATGCGCCTTCGGCAGCATCTTGCGCACGACTTCCGCCGTCTTGCCGGTGTCGACGAGGTCGTCGATGATCAGCCAGCCCTCGCCATCGCCGGCATTGGCGCCCTCGACACCCTTCAGCACCGTCGCGTTGCGCTGCTGCTGGTGGTCGTAGCTGGAGACGCAGACGGTGTCGATCATGCGGATCTCGAGCTCGCGCGCGATGATCGCCGCAGGAACCATGCCGCCGCGCGTGATCGCGATGATGCCCTTCCACGGGCCACGGTCGATCAGGCGCCAGGCCAGCGCCTTGGCGTTGCGGTGGAGCTCTTCCCAGGACACCGGGAAATGCTTGTTGAAGGGGGCTTCGGCCACGGTACTGACTCTCCAAAAACAGCAAGGGGACTGTATAACCCAGCCGCCGCCGCCCGGCAATCGGGGGTGATTCGTGCGCGCTGGACCGACCGTCGCAGGGGCGTTCGGGTGGTGTTGCGGGGCAGGCGAAATTTCGTGAAAAAAGCGCTTGCGGGGCAGGGGGTGTTTGAGTATGTTGCGCGCCTCGACGCCGACGGCCTGCCGCCGACGCCGGGACAGACGGTGGATCAGGCGCCCGTAGCTCAGCTGGATAGAGCATCAGACTACGAATCTGAGGGTCAGGAGTTCGAATCTCTTCGGGCGCGCCATCCTTCCCGTTCGACAAGACAGGCCACCTTCTCGGTGGCCTTTGTCGTCTGGGACAGCGTCGAAATCCGCAGCATCGACCTCGTGTTTTTCTTCGCGAAAAGCCCTTGTCTTCGATGACGGATTTGAGTAGGTTGCGCGCCTCGACGCCGGGGGAGACTTCGACGGCGAGACGTTTGGTGGATCAGGCGCCCGTAGCTCAGCTGGATAGAGCATCAGACTACGAATCTGAGGGTCAGGAGTTCGAATCTCTTCGGGCGCGCCATCCTCCAACAAAGACATGATCGACACGCAAGGCCGCCTCCGGGCGGCCTTTGTCGTTTCATGACTTCGTCGCTCTGGCGCAAGCCCCGGTGGCTCCTCTACACTTGTGGCCCGCACCACTGGATGCACGGCCATGCCCCGCAGCGACTTCTATCCGCCCATCGACCCGTTCCAGACCGGCACGCTCGCCGTCGACGGGATCCATACGGTCTATTGGGAGCAGGCGGGCAACCCGCGCGGCGTACCGGTGATGTTCCTGCATGGCGGGCCGGGGGCCGGGGCCTCGCCCACCCACCGCCGCTTCTTCGATCCCGCCCATTACCGCATCGTCGTGATGGACCAGCGCGGGGCCGGCCGCTCAACGCCCTTGGGCGAAACGCGGGAGAATACCACGGAGAGGCTGGTCGAGGACATCGAGAGGCTGCGCCGGCATCTGGGCATCGAGCGCTGGCATCTGTTCGGCGGCTCCTGGGGTTCGACGCTGGCGCTCGCCTATGCCGAAACCCATCCGGAGCGCTGCCTGGGCCTGATCCTGCGCGGCATCTTCCTGATGCGTAAGAGCGAGATCGACTGGTTCCTCTATTCCATGCGCGTGCTGTTTCCGGAGGCCTGGGCCGCCTTCGCCAGCCATATCCCGGAGGAGGAGCGCGGCGACTTGCTGGAGGCCTACTGGAAGCGGCTCGACTCGCCCGATCCGATGGTGCGCATGGCCGCCGCGCGGGTGTGGAGCGTCTATGAGGGCAGCTGCTCGTCCCTGCTGCCGTCGCCCGACCTGATCGCCGCCAGCGGCGAGGACCGCCATGCCCTGGGGCTGGCGCGGATCGAGGCGCATTACTTCCGCTCCAACCGCTTCACGCCGGAGGACAAGCTGCTGCGCGACGTGTCCCGCATCCGCCATCTGCCGGGGGTGATCGTCCAGGGCCGCTACGACATCGTCTGTCCGGTGATCTCCGCCGACGCGCTGCACCGCGCCTGGCCCGAAGCCGACTACCGCATCGTTCCCGATGCCGGCCACTCCGCCATGGAACCCGGCATCCGTGCCGCGCTGATCCAGGCGACGGAGCGGTTCAAGGAATATCGGTGACGGGCGCTTTGGAGAGTCGCTGAGCCGGGAAACAAGCTTTCCACGGATTTCAAGGATTTGGACACGGATTACACGGATTTTTTCTTGAGCTTGGCAATGCGTCGGCCAGTCCCGACAGCCGGCGGTTCGGAACGCCACATCCGTGAAATCCGTGCTTCGATCCGTGAAATCCGTGGAGATTTGCCCGCATCTCCCGAACCTCCCGACCCGCCGACCACCTTCGCCCTTGCAGCTATCCCCCACCCACCCCACACTCTGCCGATGCCTGAACTTCCCGAAGTCGAGACGGTGTGCCGGGGCCTCGCCCCGCATCTCGAAGGCCGGCGGCTGGTCCGTGTGGAGCAGCGGCGGCCGAACCTGCGCACCCCCTTTCCGCCGCGCTTCTGCGAGCGGCTGACCGGCCGGCGCGTCGAGTCGGTTCGGCGGCGGGCCAAATACATCCTGATGCATCTGGACGACGGCGGCGTGCTGATTGCCCATCTCGGCATGTCCGGCCGCATGATCATCGCGCCGGAACGCCCCGACGCGTTCGACAAGCACGATCATGTGGTGTTCGAGACCGACGCTGGCACAATCGTCACCTTCAACGACGCCCGCCGCTTCGGCCTGATGGACCTGACGGTGGCGGACGCGCTGGGCGACCATCCGATGCTGCGCAACCTGGGACCGGAGCCTCTCGGCAACGAGTTCTCCGGTCCCGAGCTCGCCCGCCGGCTGGCCGGGAAGATCACCCCCATCAAGGCCGCCCTGCTGGACCAGAGCGTCGTCGCCGGTCTCGGCAACATCTATGTGTCGGAGGCGCTGTTCCAGTCCGGCATCCTGCCCACCCGCAGCGCCGCCAGCCTGAGCGCCGAGGAGGTCGACCGTCTCGCCGCCGCGGTGCGCGAGGTGCTGGAGCGCGCCATCGCCGCCGGCGGCTCCTCCTTGCGCGACTACCGGCAGGCGTCGGGGGAGCTGGGCTATTTCCAGCACCAGTTCGCCGTCTACGACCGGGAGGGGGAGGGCTGCCCCGATTGCGACTGCGACCGTGCCCGGACGGGGGGCATTCAGCGGATTGTACAGTCGGGCCGCTCGACTTTCTTTTGTGCGGCGCGCCAACGGTGATATAGCTGGGGCATGACGGCTCTACCGGCCATGCTCCGGGCGGCGTCCGCCGCTTTCCTCCTTGCCGGCCCCGCGGTCGCGGGCCTGGGGGGCTTCCTCATTCCCATTCCTCCGGCCCTGGCGGCCGATTCCGGGCCGTTCGTCCCCGGCTTCACCGACGTTCCGGTGATGCCCGGGCTGGCGACCGCCGAATCGGAACCGCTGGTCTTCGACAAGCCGGGCGGGCGGATCGTCCAGGCGGTGCTGTCGGGGGAGGTGCCGCGCCAGGCGGTGCTTGCCTTCTACGACCAGACCCTGCCGCAGCTGGGCTGGCGCCGGGCATCCGACCGCGTCTTCGTCCGCGAGGGCGAGGAGCTGCGGCTGGAATTCCCCCAACAGGCCAAATCCAAGGCGGCGACTGCCGTCCGCTTCACTTTGACGCCGCGCTGATTGCGGGAACACCCGCCATACTCGCGCCAGTTCGCCACCGGATACCCCCAACAACCACGAGTCCCGGAAGCAACCGGGCTCGCCCCATCGGGAGAGTGCTGCAGCCATGTCCTATGAAACCATTCTCGTCGAGACCCGCGGCCCGGTCGGCCTGATCACGCTCAACCGTCCGAAGGCGCTGAATGCGCTGTGCGACCAGCTGGTGACCGAGCTGGGTCAGGCCCTGGACGATTTCGAGGCCGATCAAGCCATCGGCGCCATCGTCGTCACCGGGTCGGAGCGCGCCTTCGCCGCCGGCGCCGACATCAAGGAGATGGCCGGCTTCTCTTATATGGATGTCTACAATTCCAACTTCATCACCGCGAAGTGGGAGCGG
This sequence comes from Azospirillum lipoferum 4B, assembly GCF_000283655.1. Taxonomy (NCBI): domain Bacteria; kingdom Pseudomonadati; phylum Pseudomonadota; class Alphaproteobacteria; order Rhodospirillales; family Azospirillaceae; genus Azospirillum; species Azospirillum lipoferum. The sequence continues at coordinate 2,987,533 of NC_016622.1, forward strand.
CTGGCCAAGTGCCGCAAGCCGACCATCGCCGCGGTCGCCGGCTTCGCGCTGGGCGGCGGTTGCGAGCTGGCGATGATGGCCGACTTCATCCTGGCCGCCGACACCGCCAAGTTCGGCCAGCCGGAGGTCACCATCGGCACCATCCCCGGCGCCGGCGGCACCCAGCGCCTGACCCGCTTCGTCGGCAAGTCCAAGGCGATGGAGATGGTCCTGACCGGCCGCATGATCGACGCCGCCGAGGCCGAGCGCTGCGGCCTCGTCTCCCGCATCGTCCCGGCCGCCGAGCTGGTGGAGGAGGCGGTGAAGGTCGCCACCAAGATCGCCTCGCTGTCGCAGCCGGTCATCGCCATGGCCAAGGAGGCGGTCAACGTCGCCTATGAGTCGACGCTGGCCGAGGGCATCCGTTTCGAGCGCCGCCTGTTCCATTCGACCTTCGCCACCGAAGACCAGAAGGAAGGCATGGCCGCCTTCGCCGAGAAGCGCCAGGCCGGCTGGAAGAACCGCTGAGTCGCTGCGCCTGCGTTGACTCTGCCACCTGATCCGTCCCCTGCATCTAGCGGGGGATGGACCAGATCCCATCAAGATGTCGTCCAAGTACGATTAGTCAAAATCAACCGGCGTCCACGCCTTGACTCGGGGTGCGCTGCCGCGTATAAGGCGCGCTCGCATCACGACAGCCGTGTCGTTCGGAGTAGGGTTTCCATGGCCAATCATAAGTCCGCTGAAAAGCGCATTCGTCAGACCGAGCGTCGCACGGAAGTCAACCGTGCCCGCATCAGCCGCATCCGTTCCTTCGTGAA
>NC_016624.1:300000-472500 GCF_000283655.1 Azospirillum lipoferum 4B
CCCTGTTCGACAGCCTGACGGTCTGGGAAAACGTCGCCTTCGGCCTGATCCAGGGCGAGCATATGCCGCGCGCCCAGGCCAAGGAGATCGCCGTCGCCAAGCTGGGCGCCGTCGGCCTGACACCCGACGTGGCGGAGCTGTCGCCGGCGGAGCTGTCGGGCGGCATGCAGAAGCGCGTCGGCCTTGCCCGCGCCATCGCCGACGAGCCCGAGATCATCTTCTTCGACGAGCCGACGACCGGCCTCGACCCGATCATGGCCGACGTCATCAACGAGCTGATCGTGCAGTGCGTGAAGGATCTCGGCGCCACCGCTGTCACCATCACCCACGACATGGCGTCGGCCCGCAAGATCGCCGACCGCATCGCCATGATCTATCAGGGCCGCATCATCTGGACCGGCCACGCCCGCGACATCGACAATTCGGGCAACGCCTATGTCGACCAGTTCGTCCATGGCCGGGCGGACGGGCCGATCAAGATGCAGATCAAGGCGCTCTGAGCGGAACGATCCCGGGAACTTGCCGATTTTCGAACCGGGTGCGATTCCAGCCCGTGACGTTCAGGTCCTCCGATATCGACGGAGCCTTCCTCGGCATGGGGATCACCGAATCGCGCTGAGGGGTAGCGATTGATGCAGATCCTGGCGGGGCTGTGGACGGTTGGCTAGAACGGCGGCCGGGATTCCGCTTTTCGAGGCTCCGCAATGATCGTCTACGCCCTGCACTGCGCCTGCGGCCATGATTTCGACCAGTGGTTCGACAATATGGCCGATTACGACGCCAAGAAGGCTGTCGGCATTCCCTGCCCGTCCTGCGGCGGGACCGAGGTCGCCAAGGCCATCATGGCCCCGCGTGTCGGCAAGTCGCAGCCGGCCCCGGCCCCCGCCTGCGCACCCGGCGGCTGCGGTGGGGGCGGCTGTCCGATGATGATGTGAGGGGGGCGACGCTCAGCGCCTCCGCGCCTCCGCCGTCAGCCGCGGCTCGATGGTCAGTTCTTCCCGGCGGCGCGGGCTGCCGAAGCTCGGCTCGACTCGCGACTCGCGCGGCCGGTCGTCGCCGGCCGGCGCCCGGCTGAGCGGATCGACACCGCGCCCGCTGCGCCACCAGGCGAAGCCGAGACCGCCCAGCGTCGCGGCGAGCAGCCCGGCCACACCGGCGCGCGCGGCATTCGACTGCCACACCGACGTGCCGCCGCCGACCGCCACCGGTTCCTCCACCGGAACCGGCTTGCCGTCGGGGTTGGTCGCCGATACCGCCCCGCGCGGAGCCGCCTGCGGAGCCGGTCCCTGGGAGGCGGTGGAGGCGGGGGTGGCGGGGGTGGTGGCGGACTGGCCCGCTGCCGGCCGCGCCGCAACCGGCGCCACCGAAGCGGAAGCCGCCGCGGGCGCCTGAGGGCGCGGAGCCGCGGCCGGCGTGCTGTGGCCGGTGGAAGAGGAGGAAGACTGGCTGGACGGTGCCGACACCGGCGCGCCGCCGAACTGGGCCATGCCGCCGACGCTCTCGTTGCCGGATTCGACCCGGCCGGTGGGGGCGGCGCGCGGCGTCACCTCTTTCTCGTGGCGGGTCTGGCCGACCTGGCTCTTGGACAGGCTGCCCATGGTGGGGGCGGCCTTCTTCTCGCGCTCGCCCATCATCTTGTTGACGGTGGCCTGATCGAGATTGCCGGTGGCGGGCAGGCCGACCGACTTCTGGTAGGCGCTGAGCGCGGAGCGGGTCTCCGGCGTCATCTGGCCCTTGGCCCGGCCGCCGATGTTGTAGCCCTTGTCCTTCAGGAAGGTCTGCGCCCACTGGATATCGGCCGTCGATACCTCCGCCCATGCGGAACCCGGCGTCCAGAGCGCAAGACCCGACACCACCACTGCAACAGCCGCCACCGCGGCGCCACCACGCACCCGCCGCGAAATCCCAGACATCGCCTTATCCCTCCGTCCGTGACGCCAGACCGATTTCAGAGCCACGACACTCCCCCCGCGAATCGGGGACAGGGATCGTGTTACCAGATTGTGCCGCTTTTCCGGCGGCGATTTTAGTGCGTCTGCGTTGTCCGCCACGCAGCGTTGCCGAAAAGGCGCGTTCCCGGAAATGGTGTGCGAAAATGGATCGGAAAAGGCCGGACGTGGTAGCGTCAATTCGGGGGCAACATGTCGAATGCAGGGGCGCCATGACCGGGTTCGAGAACGCATCTCCGTGGATCAGGCCGGGCGGACCGGCGATTGCCGTCCTGTCCGCCATCCTCCTGCTGTCGGGCTGCAGCAGCCCGCCGGCCTATCGGGAGTGGACCGCCAGCCCCGACGTGCCGACCATCGCCTATGACGAATGCACCGAGCAGGTGGACCACACCATGCGCCTGCGCGGCTACCCCCTGCGCCCGCTGCCGGAAACGCCGCAATACGGCTATCGCAAGGAGATCTTCGCGCTGTGCATGCGCCGCAAGGGCTACGCGACGGAGTGACCGCCTTCCGCCCGCCCCTTCATCTCCCGCCGGCCAAATGCAGGTAGGCCAAGGCGCCGGCAAAGGTGCCGATCAGGATCACCGCCAGATAGACCCGCAACGGCAAAGCCACGGGTTCCACCGCCTTGCGCTTGCGATCCGGTTTCCCGGCCGGCGCCGCCTTCGGAGCCGGGCGGACGCGTCCCCCCGTCCCCGGTCCCTTTGTGGGGTCGTACAGCTCGATCAGCGTCCAGTTGAACTCCATGCCCTCATAGCCGGAGTCGGCGTTGTAATCGAGCTGGATCAGCCGGAAATAGGCCCGCGGGTTGATGCCGACCATCCGGTCGAAGCGGGCCTTGGCATGGGCAAGCTCCTCCCCCACCTCAAGCGTCTTCCAGCCCTTGCCGCGCGCCTTCTGGATGGCGAATCGGGTCGGCTGAGGCGGGCGCGGGGTCGGCATGACGAGAAGACCAGCTCGGAAAGAGTTGGACACTGTTTATCACGAATGGACCAGTCCATGTGTATGCATTTACCACGCTTCCACAAGGTGTGGTCAAAATTTGTCGCAGACCAAGCACCTCCTACAGGCTTTCCGCAATTGGAGCGGAGTGGGATTCATGCTATATTTCCAAGCACATCGCTTATAGAAGAGCGATAATCCCACACACAAATGCAATCAATGGCTTCTTCACATCGATATTGACAATAGCCTTCCAATCCATAAAGTCCCGGCCCATTCCTGGTCCGGGACAACAAGCGTTTGGAGGCAAACAGGGATGGAGTTGGCGATGAGCAAGCCTGACGATCGGGACACACAGGACGGATCTCTCGAAGAGTTCGAGGAACTTGTTCGCAATCCCGCCATTCGCTCGGTGTCGCGCTGGGTTCTGCCGAACAAGGACACTCCCTTCGACAGCACCATACAGAAGGCGCTTTTTGTCAGCCAGCTGGATGATTTTTTCAATCTTTCCACACGTGCGTTCAAGGGCATTTCCGCGAAGGATGAAGAAACCGGATTATGACGGATCAGGATTTAGAGAAGGAATTTGATCGCACCCTTTCGCAAGAAGAAACTGACCGGCGCGTCGCTGAAAGGGCAAAGTTCTTTTTTGAGAGTTTCCAGGCATACAATAAGAAGCTGATCACTATTGGGTTCACCGGTGCCGTCATGAACAAGACGCTGCTGGTGAATTGTGTGGAAAGCTATTTTTCCGATATCGAACGCCTCAAGCGTTTCCACCGGATGCCGATCGCCAACCGCTACAAGCGTGCTGGCTATACGCTCAAGTGGTTTGGCCGCATCCGTCCTATCCAGCTGACCCAAACGCCGGTGCAGCACCGGACGACCAATCCCGACGGCTCCTACGCCCGAGAGGAAATCGATCCGGTCATTGAACGCTGCATGCTGATCAACGCCGACTTCGCGCTTATCCACGCGTTGATCTGGGTCGGTGCCGATCCAAAACAGGTGTCGGAAGACGTGTGGCGCGAATTGCTTTACACCGTCCATTATCGCGATATAGACGGTGGGGTAATGGCTCAGTACCTGCACCAAATCGCATTGCGTTGGCCCTCGGCCTCACCAGACAAGACTCAAACCGAGGAAGCAGCCGCGCCATCGGCCTGAGCCGCGCCGGCTTCACACTCAGCGCAGCGGAACCGCGTTGTTGCGGATGACCGAGGCGTACCAGTCGTAGCTGGCCTTCGGCTTGCGCTCCATCGTCTTGCGGTCGACCTGGACCAGTCCGAACTTGCGGCGGTAGCCCTCCGACCATTCGAAATTGTCCAGCAGCGTCCAGGCCATATAGCCCTTGAGGTTGCAGCCCTCATCGATCGCCTTGGCAGCGGCCAGCAGATGGTCGCGCAGGTAGCCGATGCGGTCGCGGTCGTTCACCCGGCCGTCCGGGCCGACCGTATCGGGATAATCGGCGCCATTCTCCGTCACATAGACCGGCGGGTTGCCGTACATCTCCTGCAGTTCGGCCAGAATCTCGGTCAGCCCGTCCGGCTCGACCGGCCAGTCCATGCCGGTCTTGCGCGTGCCCTCCGGCGCCGAGCCGTAGCCGGTGCCGAACAGCCCCTGCGGATCGGGCTGCTGGTGCATGCGGCTGTAATAGTTGACACCGAGAAAGTCGACCGGCTGCTCGATGCGCTCCAGGTCGCCGGGCTTGGCGATGCGGGCGAAATCGGCCTCCAGCAGTGCCGGGAAGCGGCCCTTGAACAGCGGGTCGAGGCAGGAGCGGTTCCACACCGCGTCCCACATCAGCGATGCCGGATAATTCGAATCGAGTCCCCCCACCGGCCAGGACGGCTGCAGCGACAGCACGGTGCCGAGTTGCCAGTTCTTACCCCCCACCTGCCGCAGCGCGGCCAGCGCCGTGCCCTGGGCGAGGTTCTGGTGATGGATGGCCTTCAGGCAGGTGTCGCGGCCGGTCATCCCCGGCGCATGCCCGCCGGTGCCGTGGCCGAAGATGGCGACCACCGACGGCTCGTTCAGCATCACCCAGTTCCTGGCGCGGTCGCCCAGCCGGGCGGTGACCGCCAGCGCGTAGTCGGTGAACCAGCCGGCGATGTCGCGGTTGGTCCAGCCGCCGCGGTCCTGCAGGGCCTGGGGCAAATCCCAGTGGAACAGGCAGGGCCAGGGCTGGATGCCCTTGGCCAGCAGCGCGTCGGTCAGCCGGTCGTAGAAGTCGAGCCCCTTGGCATTCACCGCACCGGTGCCCTGTGGCATCACCCGCGGCCAGGCGATGGAGAAGCGGTAGGCCTTCATGCCGGCCCGCGCCATCAGCTCCACATCCTCGGCATAGCGGTGGTAGTGGTCGCAGGCGATGTCGCCGGTGTCGCCGTTGGCGATCCGCCCGAAGGAATGGCTGTAGGTGTCCCAGACGCTGGGGCCGCGCCCATCCTCCGCCACCGCCCCTTCGATCTGGTAGCTGGAGGTGGAGACGCCCCACAGGAACCCCTCTGGGAAGGCGACCGTCCGGGTTGCCGAGTCGGGCGCCGCCTGCACGCCCTCGCGGGTCAGTGCGGCCATCGCGCCGCCGCCGGCCGCCGCGGCCGCCGTCACCTTCAGGGCCGTCTTCAGGAAACTCCGCCGCCGCATCGCCCGCATCTCCGCATCCGCCGCCCAACCGGGCTGTGGCCGTCCGTCGCCGCGCACTGTATGCAGTCCATCGGCTTTGGCAACCGGGTGATTACCCGGATCGGCGATTCTTCCGGCGCGCGGCCCCCCAACATCCCATCCATTGCATCCCATCCATTGCATCGCATCGAAGGGCAGCCATAGGCGCCGGGGCCATCGCGGTCTATATTGGCGCCATGCACGATCTCTTCCCCATCCTGATGGTCCTGGCGATGCTGGCGGTGGTCGGCTCGCTCTTCGTCGGCCTCTTCTTCATGGCCCGCGGCGGCAGGGGCGACCCGCGCCGTTCCAACAAGGCGATGCGCCTGCGCGTGATCCTGCAGGGCGCGGCACTGCTGCTGTTCGTCATCGCCATCCTGATCAAAGACTGACGGTTCCCATGGTAAAGCTGACCAAGATCTACACGCGCGGCGGCGACGCCGGCGAAACCTCGCTCGGCGACGGCAGCCGGGTGCCGAAGCACGACCGCCGCGTCGCCGCCTACGGCACGGTGGACGAGGCGAACGCCGTCATCGGCATGGCGCGCCTCCATACCCATGACTGGCCGGAGGCCGACGCGATGCTCGGCCGCATCCAGAACGACCTGTTCGACCTGGGCGCCGACCTCTGCACGCCGGAGGAGGAGGAGCCGAGATACCCGCCGCTGCGCATCGTCCAGGCCCAGGTCGACCGGCTGGAGGCGGAGATCGACGCGATGAACGCCGGTCTGGCGCCGCTGACCTCCTTCATCCTTCCCGGCGGCTCTGCGGCCGCGGCCCATCTGCATCTGGCGCGCACCGTGGTGCGCCGGGCGGAGCGGCTGATGACCGATCTGGCGCGCCACGAACCGGTGACGGGGGCGGCGCTGAAATACGTCAACCGGCTGTCGGACCACCTGTTCGTCCTGAGCCGGGTGGTGAACCGCAACGGGGCGGACGACGTGCTGTGGGTTCCCGGCGCCAACCGGTAGGAGTTTGCCGCCGAATCCGGCCTGAACCGCTGCCGGCGCTTCGGGCGCATCATTGACAGTGGTAATGCCAGATCCTATGGTCCGTTCGCAACCACAGCAATTTTCGCGGTGTTCGCCGTAATAAGGCGCGCGCTCAGCAGCCAGGGTGAGTTATGAAAGTCCTCGTCCCCGTTAAGCGAGTGGTCGACTACAACGTAAAGATCCGCGTCAAGGCGGATGGCAGCGGCGTCGAGACCGCCAACGTGAAGATGAGCATGAACCCCTTCGACGAGATCGCCGTCGAAGAGGCGGTGCGCCTGAAGGAGGCCGGCAAGGCGACCGAGATCGTCGTCGTCTCCATCGGTCCGGCCCAAGCGCAGGAGACGCTGCGCACCGCTCTCGCCATGGGTGCCGACCGCGCCATCCTGGTGCAGACCGATATGGAGACCCAGCCGCTGGCCGTCGCCAAGCTGCTGAAGGCACTGGTCGAGAAGGAGGCGCCGGGGATGGTGATCCTCGGCAAGCAGGCCATCGACGACGACTGCAACCAGACCGGCCAGATGCTGGCGGCTCTGCTCGGCTGGGGCCAGGGCACCTTCGCCTCGAAGATCGTGGCCGGTGACGGCGCGGTCGCAGTGACGCGCGAGATCGACGGCGGCCTGGAGACGGTCGAGCTGAAGCTGCCGGCAGTGGTCACCGCCGACCTGCGCCTCAACGAGCCGCGCTACGCCTCGCTGCCCAACATCATGAAGGCGAAGAAGAAGCCGCTGGAGACCATCACCCCCGACAGCCTGGGCGTCGACGTGACCCCGCGCCTGACCACGCTGAAGGTGGTTGAGCCGCCGAAGCGTCAGGCCGGCATCAAGGTGCCGGACGTCGCCGCACTGGTCGACAAGCTCAAGAACGATGCGCGCGTGATCTGAGGGGATGAACTGACCATGGCCAACATTCTCGTCATCGCGGAACACGACGGCGCGTCGCTGAAGCCCGCCACCCTGAACGCCGTCACCGCCGCTTCGAAGATCGGTGGGGACATCCATGTCCTGGTCGCCGGCAAGGGCGCCCAGGCCGCCGCCGATGCAGCCGCCAAGGTCGCCGGCGTCGCCAAGGTGCTGCTGGCCGACGATGCGGCCTATGAGCACCAGCTGCCGGAGGACGTCGCGCCGCTGGTGGTCGCCACCGCCAAGAGCGGTTACGGCCATGTCCTGGCCGGCGCCACCTCGGTCGGCAAGAACCTTCTGCCGCGTGTCGCCGCCCTGCTGGATGTCGCCGCCATCTCCGACATCACCGCGGTGGTCTCCGCCGACACCTTCGAGCGGCCGATCTACGCCGGCAACGCGATTGCCACCGTGCAGTCGGCCGATGCGGTGAAGGTCATCACCGTCCGCACCACCGCTTTCGAGACCGCCGCCGCCGAAGGCGGTTCGGCCTCGGTCGAGGCGGTGTCGGGCGCCGGTGCCGCCGGCCTGTCGAGCTTCGTCTCGGCCGAGCTGACCAAGTCGGAGCGGCCGGAACTGACCGCCGCCCGCGTGGTGGTGTCGGGTGGCCGCGGCATGCAGTCGGGCGAGAATTTCCCGATGCTGGAGGCCCTGGCCGACAAGCTGGGTGCCGCGGTGGGCGCCAGCCGCGCCGCCGTGGACGCGGGCTTCGTGCCGAACGATTATCAGGTCGGGCAAACCGGCAAGATCGTGGCGCCCGAGCTGTACATCGCCGTCGGCATCTCCGGTGCGATCCAGCACCTCGCCGGCATGAAGGACAGCAAGGTGATCGTCGCGATCAACAAGGATGAGGAAGCGCCCATCTTCCAGGTCGCCGATTACGGCCTCGTCGCGGACCTGTTCAAGGCCGTGCCGGAGCTGACGGACAAACTTGGATAAGGCGCGCTGATCCGGATCGCGGTCGAGGGGGAAACTCTCCTCGACCGCGGTCCTTCTACCCACATCCTTCGCGGGACAGCCCCATGACCACGATCAAGAAGATTGGCATCATCGGCGCCGGCCAGATGGGCAGCGGTATCGCCCAGGTCTGCGCCCAGGCCGGCTATGATGTCGTCCTGTCCGACATCAGCGACGCGGTCCTGGAAAAGGCGCTCGCCAACATCGGCCGGAATTACGACCGCCAGATCCAGAAGGGCAAGCTGGAGGAAGCGGAGAAGACCGCCGCCCTCGGCCGCATCACCACCGGCACCGACCTGTCGGTGTTCGGCGAGTCCGATCTGGTGATCGAGGCCGCGACCGAGAACGAGGCGCTGAAGCGCGACCTGCTGAAGAAGCTGGTCCCGCATCTGAAGCCGGAGGCGCTGATCGCGACGAACACCTCGTCGATCTCGATCACCCGTCTGGCCGCGGCGACCGACCGTCCGGCCAAGTTCATGGGCATGCACTTCATGAACCCGGTGCCGGTGATGCAGCTGGTCGAGCTGATCCGCGGCATCGCCACCGACGAGCCGACCTTCAACGCCATCAAGGAACTGACGCTGGCCATCGGCAAGACCGCCGCGGTCGCCGAGGATTTCCCGGCCTTCATCGTCAACCGCATCCTGCTGCCGATGATCAACGAGGCCGTCTACACCCTCTACGAGGGCGTCGGCGGCGTCGAGGCCATCGACACGGCGCTGAAGCTGGGCGCCAACCACCCGATGGGCCCGCTGGAGCTGGCCGACTTCATCGGCCTGGACACCTGTCTGGCGGTGATGCAGGTGCTGTACGAAGGCCTCGCCGACAGCAAGTACCGCCCCTGCCCGCTGCTGGTGAAGTATGTCGAGGCCGGCTGGATCGGCAAGAAATACGGCCGCGGCTTCTACGACTACTCGCAGACGCCGCCGGTGCCGACGCGCTGAGGATTTGCGACGTTTGTTTGGGAAGGCCCGCCCTGGGAAACCGGGGCGGGTTTTTTGTTGGAGAGGGGTTGGCCGCCGATGCCCCCTCCCCAACCCTCCCCCGCGTTCCGCGGGAGAGGGAGTTGAGCGCCGGAGCGGCGGAGTTCCCTCTCCCTCGAAGAGGGGGAGGGTTGGGGAGGGGGCAACAGCACCTTCCCTAACCCCTCACCTCGGCACCGCATAAGCGATCACCGAATCGCCCCCCTTGGTCCCCAGCGAGCCATGCCCGCCGGCGACCACCAGCACATATTGCCGGCCGTCCTCGCCCTGGTAGGTCATCGGCGTCGCCTGACCGCCGGCGGGCAGCCGGCTTTCCCACAGCTGCCTGCCGTTGGACACGTCATAGGCCCGCACATAATAGTCGATGGTGCCGGACAGGAAGGCCACGCCGCCCGCCGTCATGATCGGGCCGCCCAGATTGGGCACACCCATGTGGAAGGGCAGAGGGATCGGCGAGGCGTCGCGGGTGGTGCCGTTCTTGTGCTTCCACACGATCTCGCCGGTCGTCAGATCGGCCGCGGCGACATAGCCCCAGGGCGGTTCCTGGCAGGGCAGTCCCAGCACCGACACGAAGGGGCCGAGCTTCACCGCATAGGGTGCGCCGAAATTCTCGTTCAGGGCCGGCAGGCTGAATTCCGGCCGCTCCCCGCCCTGGACATACAGATCCGTGTCGTTCTGGCGCGGCACCATCTGCGAGACGAAGGCGAGATAGGCCGGCGTGGTGAAGGCGATCTGGCGCTGCGGATCCACCGCGACGCCGCCCCAGTTGAAGACGCCGAAATTGCCGGGATAGACCAGCGACCCCTGCAGCGACGGCGGCGTATAGCGCCCCTCGTACCGCAGCCGCTTCAAGGCGATGCGGCAGGCGAGCTGGTCGAACATCGTCGCCCCCCACATGTCCGCTCCGCCCAGCGGCGGCGGGTCGAAGGACAGGGCTGAAACCGGCTGGGTCGGGGCGGTGTGGTCGCCCTCCACGGCACCCTGCGGCGCCGGCTTTTCGGTCACCGGCAACACCGGCTGGCCGGTGCGGCGGTCGAGCACGAACAGCTCGCCCTGCTTGGTCGGCTGGACCAGGGCCGGCACGGTCTGTCCGTCGATCGTCAGGTCGATCAGGCTGGGCTGGGCGGGCACGTCATAGTCCCACAGATCGTGATGCACGGTCTGGAAGACCCAGCGCACCTGCCCCGTCGCCAGATCGAGCGCCACGACGGAGGAGGAGAATCGCTCCACCTCCGGGCTGCGGTTGCCGCCGAACTGGTCGGGCGGCTGGTTGCCCAGCGGCACATAGACCATGCCCAGCGCCTCGTCCACGCTGGAGATCGACCAGCTGTTGGGCGAATTGGCGGTGTAGGTCTGCCCCTCCGCAATCGGGGCGGTCCGGTCGGGCCTGGCCGAATCCCAGTTCCACACCAGATGGCCGTCATTCACGTCGAAGGCACGGATGACGCCCGACTGCTCCTTGGTCGAGACATTGTCCAGCACCGTGCCGCCGACGATGATCAGATCGGCCGTCACCACCGGCGGCGAGGTCGAGTAATAGGCACCGGGCTTCACATTCGGCATGTTGGCCCACAGGTTGATCTCACCGTTCTGCCCGAAGCCGCTGCAGACCGACCCGTCCTCCGGGTTCAGCGCCACCAGACGGCCGTCGGCGGTCGGCATGAACAGCTTAGACGCGCAGTTGCCAGCGCCAACCGGCGTGGTGCCCGTGGCAGGGCTGGCAGGCTCGGTCTGCGGCGCCGCCGGACCGGGCGACGCGGCGACCGAGCGCGAGGCCGGATGGTAGGACAGGCCGCGGCAGGTCAGATGCTGCAGCGCAAGGTTGCGCGGATTGATCTCCAGATCACGGCGCCAGACCTCCTTGCCCGTGGTTGCGTCCAGCGCGATGACGAGCTGGTGCGGGGAGCACAGGAACAGGCGGTTGCCGATCTTCAGCGGCGTCACCTCGAAGGTGGTTTCCTTCGGATCGCCGGGCCGGCCGCGATGGTCGCCGGTGTGATAGGTCCAGGCGACCTCCAGCCTGTCGGCATTCTCCGGGGTGATGCCGGTCAGCGGCGAATAGCGCTGGCCGTAGCCGGTGCGGCCATAGGCATGCCATTCCCCGTCCGGAATCGTCGGGCCGGAGCCGTCACCCGGAGTTCCGGCCGATGCGGTCTGCTGCCGCGCCGGAACGGTTCCGTCGATGCGGTGCGGGTCGGTGAACCAGGATGCGACGGCCACCACCAGAACGATCGCCAGCGAGGCGGTCAGCGGAATGCCGGCGCCGCGGAAGGCTCCCACCGGGTAGGCGCCGGGTGCCGGCACACCGGCCATCGGCTGCCGTTCGCCCAGGCGGCGGGTGATCCAGGGCATCAGCAGCAGGAACCCGACCACCGCGATGATGTCGCCGCGCGCCGCCAGCGGCCACCAGTCCAGCCCCGCTTCCCACAAGGCCCAGACCAGCGTGCCGATCACCAGCAGCGCGTAGACCGTCAACGCCGCGGGCGACCGCTTCACCAGCAGAAGGGCGGTGGCCAGGAACAGGATGCCCGCGACGGCATAGTACCAGGACCCACCCAGCAAGATCAGCCAAAGGCCACCGAACAGCGACCCCAGTCCCAATATTGCCAGCAGAATTGTCATCGCCCACAGGGCGACGCTTCGCTCGGATTTTTTCATGGCACGTCCTCAACCAAACCCGTTTCCGTTTCCAACGAACGGGGACGGGGTTGGTTGCGGAGCTCTTGAGCGATGGACGCCTTTCGCTGCGCATCGCTGCCCATCCGGCGAAGCTTCGGAACGCGGACCGCGCCACTTTTGTTGAACGGCGGAAGATACCGGAGTTTTTAGATGGAGGCCGCCATGCGCATGCACCGCCATCCCTGGAGCGAGGAGTTCGCCAAGATGAGCCCGGAGGCGCGTTACCGCGGCGTCGGCCCGCGCAATTACCGCCGCTCCGACGAACGCATCCTGGAAGACATCAACGAGCGCCTGACCGACGATCACCACATCGACGCCTCCGATGTCGGGGTGACGGTGGAAGGCGGTGAGGTGACGCTGTCCGGCACCGTCGCCGACCGCGCCGCCCGCCGCCGGGCGGAAGACATCGCGGAAAGCGTGTCGGGCGTCGGCCATGTGCAGAACGACCTGCGCGTCGCCGGCCGGACCGCGACGGATCGGAACGCGGCCGTCGGCGTCGGCGTCGGCGTCGGCGAGCGGGTGGAGCCGGCCGCCCCGCAGGGCGAGGGCAGCGTCACCGGCCCCGGCGCCCCGGCGCGGGACGCCATGGTGGCGGCGCTCGACAACAGTTCCATGGTGCTGGGCAAGCAGCCGCTGCCGGAGGACGACACCCAGCGCCGCAACGACGCCATGGCCGGCACCGCCGGACGGGACCGCCGCTGAGTCATGATCGGATCGGGGAGGGCGGTTCCGCCCCCCTGCACCGGATGCGCTGCTGCCCTGCGCGGGCATCCGGAGGACCTGAGAGGGTGCTTAACCCTCGGTTAACCGGCGGGGATCATTGTCCCGCGGCAAATCGAGTATCCCCTCTCAAGCCTTCCTGAAACAGAGCATCTGCCATCATGGGCAACAAGACCATCAAGCTTTCCGACAAGGGCGGTTACCGCGACGTCGCCCTGGAACAACTGCCGCGCAACGTCCGCGCCGCGGTGACCGACCTGTCGACCAAGAATCCGGTCGCCGACATCATCGTCGACCAGTCCGGCATGCTGTACCGCATCCACCTGTCGGCGCCGGCTAACATGTATGTGGATGTGCTGGCCGTCGCCTGAGGCGCCGCCGCAATCCAGTTTTTCGGCCAATCGGTCCGGAAGGGCGGTTGCAGCTATTGCAGCCGCCCTTCGTCGTTCCGGCCCTCCAGACGGGCCAGCGCCCGGTTCAGCAGCCGGGGCGGCAGCATGGCCACCGCACCGTCGCGCACCGCGCGCACATCCTCCGGATCGAGGCCGGTGACGGCGGCCAGCTGCCGGTCGTCCAGCCCGCGGTCTTCCGCCAGCAGCGTGATCCATCCCGCCAGGGTGCGGGCCTGGGCCAGCCCGGCCCGGTCGTTGAACCACAGGCCGCCGCCTGGGCGGCCAATCGGCGTTGCGTTTTCGAAAGGCATATCGGGATCGAACGACGTCATGGACGCACCTCCCCTCAGCAGTTTCTTTCGCAGTCGCAGCAAATGATACCGCTCTGCAGCGGATTTTGTTTCCCTACATTTATGAATTCTGCCGGTCACTTCCAGAGGGAGGTAGACAGTATTCGGCACTACCAACGCTCTTTTTCCTGTCTTTTTGCGCTGCGTCATGACCGGAAGGCGGTGGCGGGGCGCCTTTCCGGGATTCTTTGAAACTGTCTTCACGGGCCGGGGGCTAGGGCGGGGTGGCGGCTTCGGCGTATAACCGGTGCCATCGTCCCGAATCCTCGTCCCGAACCCTCTGAAGTCCGGAAACCCGATGCCCGTCTCCCCGTCCTCCCAGTCGCCGCTGTCCGGGCCGGCCCTTCTCGAGCGCATCGACGCGCTGGCGGCGATCAGCGCGGAGGAGGGGCGCCTGTCGCGCCTCTACCTGACGCCGGAACACCGCCGCGCCAACGACCTCGTCGCGCAGTGGATGCGCGCCGCCGGGATGGCCGTGCGGGAGGATGCCGTCGGCAACATCATCGGCCGCTACGAGGGCGACCGGCCGGGCCTGCCGGCGCTGCTGATCGGCTCACACCTCGACACCGTGCGCGATGCCGGGCGCTATGACGGCATGCTGGGCGTGCTGAGCGGCATCGCCGTGGTGGCGGACCTGAACGCCCGCGGCCGCCGCCTGCCCTTCGCCGTCGAGGTGATCGGCTTCGGCGACGAGGAGGGCACGCGCTTCCAGTCCACCCTGATCGGCAGCCGCGCCATCGCCGGCACCTTCGACCCGGCGGTGCTGGAGACTCGCGACGCCGCCGGCACGCGGCTGGCCGATGCGATGACCGCCTTCGGGCTCGATCCCGCCGCCTGGGCCACCGCCGCCTATGAGCCGCAAGCCGTCCTGGCCTATGTGGAACTGCACATCGAACAGGGGCCGGTGCTGGAGGCTCTGGGCCGGCCGGTCGGCGTCGTCACCGCCATTGCCGGCGCCACCCGGCTGGCGGTGACGGTGGAGGGGATGGCCGGCCATGCCGGCACCGTGCCGATGACCCTGCGCCGCGATGCGCTGGCGGCTTCGGCCGAGATGATCCTGGCGGTGGAACAGCTCTGCTCGGGACAGGAGCGGCTGGTCGGCACCGTCGGCCGGATCGAGGCGTCGCCCGGCGCCACCAACGTCATCCCCGGCAAGGTCCGCTTCACCATCGACCTGCGTGCCGACCGCGATCCGCTGCGGCTGGAGCGGGTCGGCGCCGTCCGCGCCCGGCTGGAGTCCATCGCCGATGCCCGCGGCGTCGCCATCGGCTTCGAAACCCTGCATGAAAGCCCGGCCGTCGCCTGCCATCCGGCCCTGATGGCGCAATTCGCCGCCGCAGCCACCGCCGAAGGGCTGGATGCGCCGGAGCTGCCGAGCGGCGCCGGCCACGACGCCATGGCGGTGGCGGCGCTGACCGACATCGCCATGCTGTTCGTGCGCTGCGAGCGCGGCATTTCGCACAACCCGGCCGAACGGATCACCGCCGCCGATGCCGAGGCGGGAGCCCGCGTGCTCGCCCGCTTCGTCGAAAACTTCCAGCCCGCAATCTCCCTTCCGTGACGGACCGCCTGCCATGACCGACCTGCCCCCCTCCCTCGCCGCCACTCTCGATGAGGCGGTGAATGCCCGCTTCGACGAGGAGGTCCGTTTCCTGGCGGAGCTGGTGAAAGTGCCGTCCGACAACCCGCCCGGCGACTGCGCCCCCCACGCCGTCCGCGCCGCAGACTTGCTGGAGGCGATGGGCTTCACGGTCGAACGCCATCCGGTGCCGGCCGATCTGGTGCGGGCCAACGGCATGATCAGCGCCACCAATCTGGTGATCCGCCACCGCTTCGGCGAAGGCCCGACCGTGGCCCTGAACGCCCATGGCGATGTGGTTCCGCCCGGCGAGGGCTGGTCGAGCGATCCCTATGGCGCAGAAATCCGTGACGGCGTGATGTATGGCCGCGGCGTGGCGGTGTCGAAGTCGGATTTCGCCACCTACGCCTTCGCGCTGCAGGCGCTGATGGCCTCGAAGGCCCCGCTGAAGGGGACGGTCGAACTGCACCTGACCTATGACGAGGAGGCCGGCGGCGAGATCGGGCCGAAATGGCTGCTCGACCAGGGCATTTCCAAGCCGGACTATGCGGTGTCGGCCAGCTTCGCCTATTCGGTGGTGACCGGCCACAACGGTTGCCTGCATCTGGAGGTGCAGGTCGACGGCAAGTCCGCCCATGCCGCCCGTCCCGACACCGGCCATGACGCGCTGGAGGCGGCGACCGGCATCCTGGCGGCTCTCTACGCCCACCGGCCGGAACTGGCGACGCGCCGCTCCAGCGTGACCGGCATCTCTCATCCGTCGCTGACCGTCGGGCTGATCCAGGGCGGCATCAACACCAACGTGGTGCCGGACCGCGTCACCTTCCGCCTCGACCGCCGCATGATCCCGGAGGAGAACCCGGCGGAGGTCGAGGCCGAACTGCGCGCCCTGATCGAGCAGGCCGCCGCAGGCCGCGAGGGCATCCGCGTCACCATCCGCCGCATCCTGCTGGCCCGGCCCTTCCGCTCGGTCGGCGACGCGCCGCGGCTGGCCGCGCTGTTCGCGGCCCATGCGCAGGAGGTGCTGGGCGTTCCGGTCGGCCAGAACGGCATCCCGCTCTACACCGACGCCCGCCATTATTCGGAGGCCGGCATCCCCACCATCCTCTACGGCGCCGGCCCGCGCGACCTGCTGGAAGCCAACGGCCACCGTGCCGACGAGAAGCTGGTGCTGGAGGATCTGCGCAAGGCGACCCAGGTGGTGGCGCGGTCGCTGGCGGAACTGCTGGGGTAAGCGCCGCCCTCCTACCCCACCCGCTCCCCCGACGGCAGCCCGAGGTCCCAATCGGCCAAGCCGGAGGCGGCCGGATCGGTGGCGGCGGTGTCCAGCGCGGCCAGATGGCGGTCGATCAGCACATTCAGCCGGTCGCGCGCCTCCCACACCGTCAGGCTGTGGTCGGCGCGGTCGAGATAGACCAGCTCGATGCCGGTCAGGCCGTCCAGCGCGCGTCCGCCTTCGCCCAGATGCAGATAGAACTCGGCCAAGGTCATGTCGCCACTGCTGTAGACCAGCAGAACCCGGCGCCCTTCCGCGGACAGGCGGCGGAACATGCGCAGCGCGTGGCGGGTCAGGCCGGTGCGGATCAGCACCTTGCGGACGAAGCGGCCGGCCAGCCGCTTGGTCAGCCCCATCACTCGGGCGCGGTTGCGGAAGCTGGCGCGCAGACGGGCCGGCTTCAGCGCCTCCAGCAGATATTCGGTGGTGGAGCGGAAGGCGACCGTCCGCATCAGCTCCGAGACGGCGGTGCCGTCGCCCAGCTCGAACCGTCCGGGATTGAGCGCGACCTGCCCGACCACCCGGTTGTCGCCCAAACCGGCATGCAGGGCGGGCGTCCCGCCGGCACACAGGCCGACGACGACGACCCGCGCGTGCCCCTGGGCTTCGAGCCAGTCCAGGGCCGCCCGCACGTCGCCGATGCCATCCCGGTGGTAGAGCAGGTTGTCGGCAACGCCCGGCCGGCCGGGGCTGTCGCCGATCCCGGCGGCGTCGATCCTGAGCGAGCAGTAGCCGCGCGCCGCCAGACGGCGGGCCTGCACCACGGTGGCGCGACCGGACCCGACATGGTGGGTGGCGCCGCTGTTCAGGAACAGGATGGCCGGCCGGCTGCCGGCCGGGTCGGCCAGGACCGGCGTGCAATAGATGCCGAACAGCTCCGGGCCCTTGCCGAAGAAGACCGGACGCTCCACCGCGGTCGTGGTCATCAGCCCGGCCGGGCGGTCCGGCGGCGGGGTCGCACCCGTGGCGACCGGCCCGGCGGCGATCCAGCGCAGGACCGGGTCGAACGCCGTGGCGGCCTGGGCGCGCTGCGGCTGCTGGACCATCTCCAACATGCCGCTGATGCCCATCGGCTCCGCCACCGCGCCCATCGCGCGCCAGCGGGCCGCCAGCTTCACCGGCGTCTTCGCATCCGGCCGGTCGGCGATCAGGATGCGTGGAGCCGGCAGCTTCGGCTGGTCGCAGGGGGCAAGGCCGCTCAGCGCCAGCGCGGTCTCCGGCGTCAGCGGCATGCCGATCACGTTCAGCCAGGACGCGCGCTCCGGCGGTTCCGGGTTGCAGACCGGGCGCAGCACCATGGTGGCCAGCGTCTGCAGTTCCCGCACCGCCTTGCGGCCGGAGGTGATCGGCGCCAGCAGCACCAGCGCATCCACCCCCTGCCCGTCCTCGGCCAATTCCAGCGCCGCCGCGGTGGCGAGAAGCGAGCCCAGGCGGAAGCCGACGAGAACCAGTTCGGTGACGCCGGTGTCCTCGCGCAGGCGGCGCACCGCCGCCTTGACGCCGTCCAGCCACGCACGCACCCGGTCCGGCTCGCTGTCGTCCCCGGCGGAATCGCCGGAACCCGGATAGTCGAACCGCAAGGTCGGCAGCCCGGCGGTGGCCAACCTCTCCGCGAAGGTCTTCCAGGCGCGGTGTGCGCAGAGTTCCTCATGCCCGTAGGGACCGCACAGCACCACCCCGCGCAGCCCCGGTGCCGGGTGCAGCCATCCGAAACACCCCTCGAACACCATCGGTGTCGGCTTCATGCGTCCCCCCTGTAACGGACGGGCGCCAGCGCGTTCAGCGCATGGACCTCGCCATCCGGCACCCCATCGCCCGCGCAGGTACGCGGCCGCAGGCGGACCACCCGTTCGGCGCCGGGGGACAGGTGGAACCAGGCATCCTCCGCCCGAAACCGCCCATCCTCCACATGAACCGAACAGGCAAGCCGCCGGGTGGCAAGCCGCAACGCCCAGCCGTCGCCCTGCCGCTCCACCGCCGCCGTCAGGCCGAGATCCGCGCGCGGCAGCGAGCGGCCCTTCGGAAAATAGTGAGATTCATCGATCGGTTCCGCGTCCCTTTCGGCCGGCAGCAATTGCGCCGACACCACATCGTGTGGGATCGGTCCAAACCTGTAGGTGTACGTCGTGTCAAAAAAGCGGTCGGTCATCGCCGCGGCGGGGAGCATAACCGCCGCCCGCGCCGGCAGGATCACCGGCCGCTCCGCCTTCAGCACCGGAACCGTCCCGTCGCGCCAGGCCGTCAACCGCAGCAGCGCCTCCACCGGCCGGGCGGTGTCGTTGACCAGATGCACGGCCAGACCGTTCACCCCCTCGTCGGCCAGGATGACGCGCAGCGGACGGAAGGCACGTTTCAGCGCATGCCAGGCCGGCTTCGGCGTACCGTCGGCGGCGACCACGCCCCAGCCGGCCCCCGGCCAGGGGTCGCGCCATTGCCAGACCAGCCCGCCGGCGCAGCCGGACCCGGCGCGCCGCCATTCGTCGAACACCGCCTGCATCACCTCCCCCGTCACCGCGCGGGACAGGCGGCGGTAGCGGTCGGGGTCTTCATGGCGCAGGCGGCGCGGATCGACGCCGTAGAGCGCCTCCAGGTAATGCTCCCGCACATCCTCGAAATCCCAGGAGGCGCCGGGATCGCGCGGAACCCGCTCCTTCCAGCGGGGATGATGGAGCGCCGGGACACCGAGCGGGTCGTCCTCCGGCAGGTTCGAGAAGGCGAGGCATTCGGCGGCAAAGCGCACGTCGGCCCGCCGGGCATCCTCTAGCGGTCTCATATAAGCGCCGACGCCGTAGTAATGGGTCACCCCGGCATTGGCGGCGAAGGGCAACGGCCCGCCGCTGGGGGAGTTCGCGATCTGGATCAGGTCGGGCCGCCGCGCCGTCGCCTCTTCCGCAATCGCTCCCGCCAGTGCTTCTTGCGTCCAGACGGCGCGGGGCAGGCCGAGCATGGCCGCCTGCTGCTCCATCTCGCTGCCGCCGCACAGCACCGCCAAGGAGGGCGAGGCCTGGGTGCGGTCGAGAAGCTGCGCGATCTCCGCCCGCACGCTCTCAAGAAAGGCCGGATCGCTGGGATAATCGAAATTGGCGAACATGGCGTCCTGCCAGACCAGGATGCCCAGCTCGTCGCACAGCTCGAAGAAGGCGTCGCCCTCATACAGCATGGTGCCGCCGACGCGGACCATGTTGGCGCCGGCATCGCGCATCCGCCGCAACTCGGGCTCGTAGACGGCGCGCTCCGCCGATAGGCCGACCGGATCGACCGGCACCCAGCAGCCGCCGCGGCAGAACACCCGCTCGCCATTCACCAGCAGGGCCAAGCCATTGCCGTCCGCTCCCCGGTCCACCGCCAGGGAGCGGAAGCCGACGCGGCCCAGATCGACCTCCACCTTGCCCCCCGGCGTGGCGATCCGCGCGACCACGCCATGCAGCACCGGCTCGCCATGGGTGTGCGGCCACCAAGGCTCCACCTCCGGCAGAGTCATGTCAGCATGCAGCCCGTCGATGCCGTCGAAGCGGAGCGGCGCGACCTGCCCGGCCACCTCGACCGAACCGGTCATGTCGGACGACATACCGTCCACCGTCAGGCGGAGCGATAGCCACCCGTCGCGACCGTCAAAGCTGCTGCGCAGGTCGGCGCCCAGCACACGGACGGGAGCAGTCTCCTCAACCAATTCCACCGGGCGGTAGGGGCCGACCGCATGGACCGGCGGGCACCAGCCCGGCATATGGCCCAGCAAAGTGGTGCGGACGAAGCGCAGCGCCGCCGGTTCGGCCAGCTTCGGCCGCCAGCGGGCGCGGCCTTTTTTCGCCGCCAGCACCGGATGCAGGGCGTGGAAGCGGATGGACAGCTCCGCCTCCCCGTCCAGCATCACCGGCACCTCATGGGCGAGGAACATGCTGTCGGAGGTCAGGATGCGCTCCCCGTCCAGCCGCACCTCCGCGATGGTGGCGAGGCCGTGGAAGCGCAAGTTGCGCGGACCGTGGCCGGTCAGCCGGGTCCGGTAAACGATATCCTTGTCATGCAGCGGAAGCGGATCGTCCAGCGACCACAGCCCGGCCGCCTGCAGGGCCTGCGCCGCGGTTCCAGGCACTGCGGCGGCCACGGGGACAGCCACGGCGGCAGCCACGCCCTCCTCCGCGCCGCCGGGCGGCAGCAGGGTCAGGTCCCATCCCTCCGTCAGCGCGGTGATCCGCCGTCCCGTGACCGATCGGATGCGCGCCATCGCCGGTCACCCGCAATGCCGGGCCAGTGCGCCCAGGGCGGTGTCGTAGGCCCGCTCCATCCGGTCGAAGCCGTCGCTCAGGTCGGGCGCCTTGCGCCGGGCAACCGTCCGGGCCAGCTGGAACTGCATCGCCTTGGCGCCCTGGGAGATGATCCGGCAGGCCTCCTCCGCCTCCGCCGGCCCGTCGAGCCAGCGGACATGGGCGCCCAGCAGCTCGAAATTGGCGCCGAGCTGGCGCAGCAGGTTGAAGGCGTAGAGGTGGAAATACTCCATCGGCCGCGACAGCAGCCGCTCCAGATGCTCCGGGAAAGCGGCGCGGTAGGCCGCAATGGGGTTCTCCGCCGGCCGGCGGGCGAGGTGGCGGCGCAAAAGCGCCAGCGACGCGTCCCTCAGCGCCCGGCCTTCCAGCGCCGGCTGCGCCGGCTTGACGAACTCCACATAGGGAAACAGCGGCCCGGCCGCCGCGGTGGCGACCCCCTCGTAATCGGCCCCATCCAGCCGGTGGAAGCCGGCATTGTGGAAATAGTCCATGGTCCGCGCCGCCGGGTCGATGCGGACGATGCCGACCGTGGTCTTGACATGGGTGGTGCCATAGGAGGTGCCGCGGGTGTCCGGCAGGTGAAAGCCGTCGACCTCCACCAGCACCAGCCCGCCATCCGGATCGCGGTTCAGCTGCTCCGCGACATGGGTTTCGACGCTGTCGTAGATCGCCAGTTCCTGCACGCGCAGGCCGTACAGCGTTTCCAGATCCTCCAGCGGCACCTTGAAGAAGGTGAACTGGTCGCCCTCGAAATCCTGGGTGACGGTGAAGCCGAGCATCGCCAGCGGGTCGAGCCCGCGGGCATGCAGCGCCTCGATCCACAGATCGACGTAGCAGTTGGTCTCCAGCCAGATCCGCTCGCCCTGGTGCAGGGGATGGCGGTCGTGGCCGTCGGGCTGGTGCCGGGTCCACATGGCGCCCGTCAGCCCCACAGCACTTTGCGGACCGCCGCCGGCCAGCCGGCCGGGTCGAAGCCGTGGTGGCGGAACAGCGCCAGCGCCACCCGCTCCATCCCGAAGCCGACGCAAGCCGTGTGGGCGACGCCGCCGTCGGCGGTACGGATGTCCCAGATATGGCCGAAATGGTCCTGGTGATAGTTGAAGCTGAGGCAGGCGGTCGGCTGCTCCGTGCTGGTGACGGGGATCAGCAGCTCGAACTTCAGCTTCTGTTCGCGCTGGCTGCTCGACAGCATGGCGCCGGCCCGGCCGAAGAAGGGATCGTTGGCGACGTCGATGTCCAGCGGCATCTCCAGCGAGGCCATCATCCCGCGCCCGCGCTCCAGCCACAGCTCGCGGAACTCCACGACCTGCTCCGGCGTGCCGATGCGGATGTATTCGCGCATGCGGAACATCTGCATGCGGGCCGGGTCGATGGACGGTTCGTGCCGGAAGCAGTAGGAGAAGACGTCGATCAGTCTGCCGCCATCGGGCAGCGCGCCGCGCCGGGCGACGGTCGGATAGACCGGATAGCAGGCGGCCGGCGTCATCACCACGTCGGTCGCGACCTGATCCTCGGTCCAGTCCTGCCCCTCCTCCAGCCGGCGCAGCAGGGTGCGGTGCGCCTTCTCGTCGCCGCCGAAGCTGTGGATGGTGCCGGCCAGATGGGGGAAGCTCTTCAGATAGTCGCTTTCCTCGAAGTATTGGCGGTTCAGGGCCGGCGGGAAGCGCATCGCCTCCGCCCCGTCGGCACCGCCCCAGCGGGTGACCAGCGCGTCGAAGCGCTCCACCACCTCCTCGAAAACGCCGCTGCGGCCATAGAGGCCGTCCACGCCGGTGGGGATCAGCAGTCCGGCCGCCACCAGCTCGTCGCGATAGGCCGCCTGGGCCGCCCGGATGTCGACCATGTTCATTCGAATGGCCCCGACCCGTCCCGCTGGACGAGAAGCTGCGTGGCGATGTGCGACATGATGCGGTCGTTGCCGATCATGAGGGCGGCGGAGTGGGCATCGCGCAGGTGGCGGCCCAGGCTGTAGGGCGTGTCGTTGCGGTAGCCGGCCAGCCCGCAGGTGCGGATCGCCGCCTCCACCACCTCGCGCACCAGCTCCGACGTGGTGACCTTCAGCGTGGCCATCGCCGTGGCGAAGGACAGGCTGGTCAGCAGCTCCGGCGAGCCGCAGGCCAGCTCATACTGGCGGATGGCGGTCAGGATGACCGTCTTCATCTGCTGCAGCTTCGCCGTCGCCTCGGCCAGCCGCACGGCGCAGGCCGGGGTGGTGCCGGGCTTGCGCCTGGCCTCCGACCGGACGAAGGCGCGGGCGCGGCTGACCGCGTCGGCGGCGATGCCGAGCCAGGTGCTGCTCCACAGGATATGGGTGACCGGCAGCATGGTCCGGGCCGACAAATCGGCGTAGGGCAGCGGCAGGATCTGGTCGGTAACGCCCGCCGCCTCCAGCCGGTAGCCGTCGGAACAGGTGCCGCGCATCCCCATCGCGTCCCAGAGCAAGGTCTTCTCCAGCCGGTAATCGTCGCGGGTCAGCACCACCAGCACCTGATCCGACGATGGCGCGTCGGGATTGCGCCGGGCGGTGACCAGGATCACGTCCGACTGGTCGCCGTAGGAGATGACCGAGGCGTTCTTCGCCAGGGTGAAACGGCCCTCCCCGGCTTCCCGATCCGCCTCGACGGCGCAGACGCTGTTGCGGATGTCGCCGCCGGTCTCGGCCTCCGTCGTGGCGGAGCCGAGAAGCAGCTGTTCGGCCGCCATGCGCGCCATCAGCTCGCGGTGCCAGCCGTTGCTGCCCTCATTACTGCCGTGATTGACCAGACAGGCGACCTGGATCTGGTGCATGGCATAGATCATCCCGGTGGCGGCACAGCCGCGGGCCAGCGCATGGCAGGCCGCCGCCACCTCGAACAGCGAGGCGCCGCCGCCGCCGAGTTCCGCCGGCACCATGGCGCCCAGCAACCGGTCCCGGCGCAGGGCGTCGATGGCCTCGCCGGGGAAGCGGCTATCCCGGTCCACCGCGTCGGCGTGGGGTGCGGCGATGTCCGCCCCGATGGCGCGCGCGCGGGCCGAGAGGCTCGGAGCCGCGCCGGCCGGGGTGGCGTTCACGCCTCGCCCCCATCGATCAGGCCGCGCACCGCGTCGCGGATCGCCGCGATGCTCTCGAAGGTGCGGCGGTTCAGCAGCTTTTCCGGAAACTCGACGTCGAACTGCTCCTCCAGCCCCAGCATCAGGCCGACACAACCATGAGAGGTGAGGCCGGCGGCATAGAGATCGTCATCGACGGCGAGCCTGCCGGCATCGACCGCCAGTCCGCCGCATTCGGCCAGGACCGAACGGATGCCGGCGATCATCCCGTCATCGGCACCGCCACCGGCGGCGGGGGGTAGCCCGGCACTCCCGGCCGCTTGGAACGACGGGTTGGGGAAAGGCGGGCTGGCGTCCTGCGGCATTCTTTAAATCCCTCGGAAACTTGCTGATCCCAAGCTAGCCACGCCATCCCGGTGCTTCCACTCGGCATCGGTATGGCCGCCGGGCTATCCAAGTGATCGCTTTTTCTCCGGTGGGGGTAAGCACAGGGATAGCGTTGGTCGAAGGCCCGAACGCCTTTGGTGTTGCCAGTTCGGACCATGACCCAGCGGCCTAGGCCTGGACTTGGCCGCTGCGGGTCTTGTGCGGCCGCGACCACCCCGATGCGGGCCGACGAGTCCGAATGGATAATCGGCCCGCCGACAATATACTTTCTCGCACACGAAATTTATCCACCTCTAGAGCCTATCGCTTCCATATACCGGAATGAACTGTAATCTCTTTTCCTTTCAGCGGAAATTATGTTGACGGGAAATCGCCCGGTCGAAAACCATGCAAGAGCCGGTGTGACCGATCGCCGCAAGAACCTTTCGGAACTTGCAGAACCGAGATTGCAGACAATGCAGACTTGCGGCCGATGGGGGCCGCCGGCGCCCGGGTGGAGCGCAGCCGCCGCCTCCGGGTGACCGCGATCACACCCGCCCCGAGGGGACCCGACGCCATGCCCACCGCCGCTCCTGCCCTCCCGCAGCATGTTCCCGGCCCGTCCGGCAGCAATCCAACCCCGGGCAACCGGCGCCGTCTGGGCGTTCGGGCCAAGCTGCTGCTGGCCTTTGCCGCCATGGCGGCGATGACGGTGGCGGCCAGCGCCGTCGGGCTGATGTCCTTTTCCGCCGTCGAGCGGCCGATGGCGCAGATCACCCATACCAGCCTGCCGGAGATGGAACTGGCGACCCGGCTGGCCGGCGAGAGCAGCCGCATCGCCACCGCCGCCCCGGCCCTGGACGGCGCCGACAGCCAGGAGGAGCGCGAGCGCATCCAGGCCGAGGCGCGCGAACGCTCCCGCGCCTTCCTGGCGCTGGTCGACGAACTGGCCGCCCGCCGTCCGCAGGATCCGCTGCTGTCGGAGGTGCGGGACACCGGAAACGCGCTGATCGCCACGCTGGACCGCGTCAACGACGGGGTCGCCGCCCGCCTGTCCCTGCGCGACCGGCGCGAGGCGGCGTCGGCGCGTCTGGCCCAGGCCTATGACGGCTTCATCAAGACGCTGGCGCCGCTGGTGGAGGGTGCCGGACAGTCCCTGCAGGACAAGGGCATGGCGCTGGATGGCGGAACCGACAGCGACATGGGGGCGCTGTCGGATGCGGTGCGGTCGATGATCGTACTCTACGACCTGCGCGGCGGCATCGCCGCTGCGCTCGACGCCATGAACCGCTCCGGCACCGCGCCGGACGCCAAGACCATCGGCGAGTTGCAGCAGGCCTATCTGGAAGCCTCCTCCCAGGTGACGGGCACGCTCGGCATGCTGGGCGACCGGCTGCCGGCCGACATGGCGGGGAAGATCGACACGCTGTTCCTCTTCGGATACGGCAAGGACAATGTCTTCGAACTGCGCCGGGCGGCGCTGGACGGTACCGAGAACAGCGGCGGGGCGGTCGACCGGCGGCTGGCGGAAAGGCTGGGCGCGGCACGGGCGCAGGCGGCCGGCTTGCTCGACGGGCTGAAGGCGCCGCTGCGCAAGGTGCAGAGCGACATCAAGCGCACCAGCTTCGACGTCCGCTCCCGCATCCAGGAGTCGACCCAGGACCTGCTGGGCCCCGGCCTGGACCGCTTCCGCACCCATCTGGAACTGTCGACCCACGGCACCGCCCT
Organism: Azospirillum lipoferum 4B; assembly: GCF_000283655.1. Taxonomy (NCBI): domain Bacteria; kingdom Pseudomonadati; phylum Pseudomonadota; class Alphaproteobacteria; order Rhodospirillales; family Azospirillaceae; genus Azospirillum; species Azospirillum lipoferum. Next base: position 325,762 of record NC_016624.1, read on the forward strand.
GGCCGGCGCGCTGAACGAAGCGGCGCAGGCCGCCGACGCCGCCCGGCTGGCTCTGCTGGAAAAGCGCTTCATCACCGAGGCCATCGCGCTCGACCAGCGCATCGTCAAGCTGGCCGACACCGAAATGGGCAACGCGGACAAGGCCGAAGGTGCCGAGGATGCCGCCGGCAACGCGGTCATCGCCGCCCTGGCCAAGGCGCTGGCCGCCTTCGGCCGGGGGGAGGACGGCATCGTCGCCCTGCGCCGCGCCGAATTGGCGGCAACTGCCGACACCGACCGGGTGCTGGCGGAAAACCGGCTGCTGGCGCAGAGCTTCGCCGCCACCGTCGACCGCAAGATCGCCGCAATGCGGGACGAAGCCAAGACCGCCATCGCCGGTACCGACGGCACCATCGCCGCCGGCCGCCAAATGCTGATCCTGTTCGCCGTCGGCAGTCTGGTCGGCGCGGTGGCGCTGGCCTGGCTGGTGGTGGGGCGCCACATCGTCGCCCGGCTCAGCGCACTGTCGGACGCTATGCGCGCCATCGCGGCCGGCGACCTGAACGCCTCCATCCCCGCCGCAGGATCCGACGAGATCGGCGACATGACCCGTGCGCTGACCATCTTCCGCGATACCGCCAATGCCGCCCGCGAGGCCAATGCCCGCGCCGAGGCCGAGCGCGGCCGTGCCGCCGGCGAGCGCCGCCGGGCGATGATCGAAATGGCGGAGAATTTCGAGACCAGCGTCCGCAGCGTACTGGACCGCGTGGCCCAGGCTGCCGGCGAGATGCAGGACATGGCCGAACGCATGACCCGCAGCGCCGACCTGACCGCCGGGGAGGCGACGACCGCCGCCGGCAGTTCCCAGCAGGCCGAAGGCAACGTCAAGGCGGTCGCCGCCGCGACGGAGGAGCTGTCGGCCTCCATCCAGGAGATCGGCAGTCAGGTCCACGCCTCCAGCCAGATCGCCCGCAAGGCGGCGGAAGAGGCAGAGCGGACCGACCGCACTGTGGAGGGGCTGGCCCAGACCGCCGGCCGCATCGGCGAGGTGGTCGGGCTGATCCAGTCCATCGCCGGCCAGACCAACCTGCTGGCGCTCAACGCCACCATCGAAGCGGCGCGCGCCGGGGAGGCCGGCAAGGGCTTCGCCGTCGTGGCGAGCGAGGTGAAGGGGCTCGCCACCCAGACCGCGAAGGCGACGGAGGAGATCTCCGCCCAGATCGCCGCCATGCAGTCGGTGACGCAGGAGGCGGTGGACGCCATCCGCTCCATCGCCGGCACCATCCGCGAGGTGAACGAGATCGCCGCCACCATCGCCGCCGCGGTGGAACAGCAGAGTGCCGCCACCCGCGAGATCGCCCGCAATGTCGGCGAAGCGGCGGACAGCACCCAGCATGTCCGCGGCAACATCGACTCCGTCGCCGACGCGGCACGGGAATCGGGGGAGTCCGCCAACCGCGTTCTGTCGGCCTCCTCCACCGTGCAGGACCAACTGCGGACCCTGTCCGGTCAGGTCGATGCGCTGGTGGAAGAGATGCGGGCGGCCTGACGCCGGTTCTGAAACAGAGGCCGGGGGGCGAGGGGCGAGGGCGGGCTACGGCCCGTCCGCCAGGTCCCGCAGGGCGTCTACGTTGCAGTGGAAACGGTTGGGCCGCATCTCGTTCAGCAGGCCCTGCCGCTTCAGTTCGGCGACGACGCGGCTGGCGGTCTCGGTGGTGATGCCCAGCACGGCGCCGACATCCTCCCGCCCGAAGAAGTCGCATTCGCCGTGGTCGTCCACCAGGGTCAGGAACAGCCGGGCGACCCGCGCCCGCGCGCTGCCGGTGCCGAGTTCGACCAGGAAAGCGTCGGCGCGCTCCACCGCCTGATGCCAGCGCCGCATCAACTGCTGGTGCAGGTGCTGCGTCTCCTCCGACAGGCGCTGGATCACGGCACGGGGGATGCGGCAGGTCAGGACCGGATGAATGGCGATGGCGGTGTGGCGATAGGGTTCGCCCAGCGCCGCCTCCAGCCCGGCGGTGTCCCCGGTGCGTAAGAGCCGGACGATGCGCTGGCCGCCGTTGGGCAGATACTGCACCAGTTTCACCAGCCCGCCGCGCACGGTGAAGAGGGCCGTCGGCTCGTCCCCGACATGGTAGAGCGCCGCCCCCGGCGCCACCGTCATTTCGTCGATGGGCAGATGGATCAGGTTGAAATCGGATTCGGTCAGATCGGCGAACAGTGCCGATTCCCGGATGCCGCACCCCCTGCAGTTCGCCAGCCCCCGCCATGCCGCGTTGATGCTGGTCTTCTTCACGCTCATGTCCATGGTTTTGCGGGGCGACGATGCTGTGGATACGAACGGTGGTCGCCGGGCAGTGTGGCAGCTTTTTGGATGCGTTCCAAGGATGCGGCGATATTCGCCTTCTCCCGTCCCGCAGAGTTATTGCGCATACGTTTCATTCGCATGAAAGCATCCGAAGCGCAGCGTCGTCGCTCGTTTTCCATATGCGATTGCCCTGCACACCCACCGAGCGGGTCCTCCTCACGCCGCGCTCTCCGTCACCGGCTGGGGTTCGCGCACTTCCTCGCGCAGGGTGACGGCACCGTTGGTGCGTTCCAGGATCAGCTTGCGGCTGTGATGGGCGTCGAGCCCCACATGATGGCCGATGGTCAGCAGGGTGGCGTTCGGCAACTCCCGCTCCATCAGGGTCAGCAACTCTTCCTCCGCCGGGGGGTCGAGGCTGTCGGTGGCGTCCTCCAGGAAGATCCAGTCGGGGCGGCGGATCAGCAGCCGGGCGAAGCCCAGCCGCTGGCGCTCGGGCACGGACAGCACCTCGTCCCAGCGGTCGGTGGCGTCCAGCCGGTCGACCAGATCGGGCAGCCCGACGCTGGCCAGCGCTTCGGCCGCCCGGTCGTCCGCCACCGAAGAGGCCGGGCCGGGATAGGCCAGCACCGCGCGCAGGCTGTCATGCGGCAGATAGGGGCGTTCCGGCATGAAGAAGACGCGGGTGTGGGCCGGCAGGGTGATGCGCCCGCTGCCCCACGGCCAGACGCCGGCCACGGCGCGGAACAGGCGGATGGTCGCCGTCGCATCGCCGCCGATCAGCACCCGGTCGCCCGGACGGACCTCCAGGTCGAAGGCGTGGACCACCGCCGTGCCGTTCGGCTCGTCGATGGCGACGCCGCTGAAGGTCAGCGTGTGGTGTTCTTCGGAGCGCACGACCTGGATATGGCCGTCCGGCACGTCGCAGACCTCGCGGTCCAGCCGGACCAGCGCGTCGTGCAGGTTCAGCACGCGCTCCACCGACGCGCGCCATTCGGCGACGCGCGGCAGGTTGTCGATTGGCCAGGACAGCGCGCCCACCGTCTGCTGGAAGGCCTGCGCCGTCTGCATCAGCACGCCCAGCGAGATGGTCCCGGCGATGTAGCGCGGGGCGGCGACCAGGATCGGGAAGGCGGCCGACAGCACCGAATAGCTGGCACTGAACACCATCATGTGGCTGAGCGCACGGGTCTGCCCGTTCCAGCCGCGCACCACCCCGCCGAACAGCGTGGCGAGATGCCCGCGCTCCGCCGATTCCCCGTGCAGCAGCGCGATGGTCTGGCCGTTCTCGCGGATGCGGGCAAGCGCGAAGCGGAAATCCGCCTCGTAACCCTGGCGCCGGTTGACGGCATTGACCAGCGGCTGTCCGATCAGCATGGCGATGGAGGTGCCCATGGCGGCATAGAGCAGCGCCACGAACAGCAGATGGCCCGGCACCGACAGCTCGGTCCCGAACAGCGTGACCGTCAGCGTGCCCGACAGCATCCACAGGATGTTGGTGAAGCTGATCAGAAGCAGCACGCAATAGGTCAGCGAATGGCCCAGGTCGATCGCCATCTCCGCGGTGATGCGGATGTCCTCGGCGATGCGGCCGTCGGGGTTGTCGTGCTCGCCCGGCATATAGGCGATCTGGTGGTGGCGGCCGCGGCGCAGCCAGTCCTCCAGCAGCTTGCGGGTCAGCCAGTCGCGCCAGCCCATCTGCAGCCGGCGCTTCACCCGCAGATGCAGCACGACGATGACGATGTTGTAGACGATGATCAGCCCGACCAGACCGATCATGGTCAGGAAACGGTCCATGGAGCGCTGTTCGAGCGCGTCGAACAGCCGCTCGCTCCACAGATTGATCAGGACCGGGATCGACACCTGTCCGATGGTCAGCACCACCAGCGCCACGGTCAGCGCCCAGACGGTCACCCGGGTCCGGCCGAACCAATAGCCGCCAGCCAGCCGCAGGAAGCGGCGGGTGAAGCCGGGTGCGTCGTCCGCGGGCCTCTCGTCACCGGAATTGGCGCCGTCGGATTTGGCACCCTCGGATTTGGCGCCGCCCGTCTTGCCGTCAGTGTCGTCCGTCATGTCCGCCATCCCGGACCTCCGCCCTCGATCCCTCACCGTCCGTATTACTAACGAATAGGACGTACCTTGCCAAAAGTACAGGGGTAGGGGCGAAGAAAGGCTTAAAGCCTCCCCGTTCTTACAACCTCGGCAAGGAAGCGGTAGCTGTCCTTCGGCGTGCGTTCCATCGTGTCGTAATCGACGCGCACGATGCCGAACCGCTTCGACAGGCCGAAGGCCCATTCGAAGTTGTCCAGCAGGCTCCAGCACAGATAGCCCTTGACGTTGCAGCCGTCGGCCAGCGCCTGCGCCACCGATTCCAGATGCTCGCGGTAATACAGCACGCGCTCCGCGTCATGGATTTGGCCGTCCGGCGTCACCACGTCGTCATAGGCGCAGCCGTTCTCCGCGATGAAGACGGCGGGATTGCCGTAATCGGTGCGGAATTCGGTCAGCAGGTCGTACAGCCCTTCCGGCTGCACCGGCCAGGCCATGCCGGTCCAGCGCCTGCACTGCGCCTCGCCCCAGCCGACATCGAAGGGCCGCCCCTCCTCATGCTTCATCGTCATGCGGGAGTAGTAGTTGATCCCCAGCAGGTCGATGGGGTAGCGGATCGCCTCCTCGTCGCCGGGCAGCACGAAATCCGCCATCCTGTCGGCCAGCAGCGCCGGGATCTGCCCCCGCATCAGCCCGTCCAGCGTCACCCGGTTCCACACCGCGTCCCAGCGGGCGGTCGCGGCCACGTCCTCCTGCCGGTCGCTGTCGGGAACGGCGGGCTGCAGGTTCAGCACTGTGCCCAGCGTCAGGCCGGAATGCTCCGCCGCGATGGCGCGCAAGGCAGCACCCTGCGCCAGATTCTGGTGGTGCAGCGCCCGCAGGATGCCCTGTTCGCCCAGCTTGTGGCCGGGGGCGTGTTCCCCCACGCCATATCCGAAGATGGCGACCACGTTCGGCTCGTTCAGCATCATCCAGGTCTTGACCCGGTCGGCCAGCCGGGCGGTGACGATGCGGGCATAATCGGCGAAGGGGCCGACGATCTCCCGCCCCTGCCAGCCGCCGGCATCCTCCAGCGGCTGCGGCAGGTCCCAGTGGTAGAGGCAGGCCATCGGCGTGATCCCCGCCTCCAGCAGGCTATCCACCAGCCGGTCGTAGAAATCGAGGCCGCGCGTCTCGACCGCCCCCGTCCCCGTCGGCAGGATGCGCGGCCAAGCGATGGAGAAGCGATAGCTGTCGAAGCCCGCCGCCTTCATCAGCGCGATGTCTTCCGGGTAGCGGTGGTAATGGTCGCAGGCGACGGCGGCACTGCTGCCGTCCATGATGCGTCCCTCGGCGGTGAAGGTATCCCACACGCAGGGGCCGCGGCCGTCGGCATTGACCGCCCCTTCGATCTGGTAGGATGCGGTGGACGCACCCCAACGGAAATCCGGCGGAAAACTCAGCGGCTTGGCATCGGCGGCCTGGGACACGGGCTGGCTGAAGCTGTCCATTCTTATTCCTCCCACGGGGCTGGTCCGTTTTCCCCAGCATGCCCCAGCCCGCCGCCCTTCGCCATGGGACAAGCATGCGAACGGTCCGGGCGCGACGCGGTGGCGCAGCCGCAGGTGGTTGCACGCAGGCCCTGTGCGGACCTGCCCGAAAGGCGTAGCCTGTTCCGACAAGACGGCGATCAGCCGCTCCGACAACGGAGGAAACCCGACATGCCAAACACCACCAAGATCGTCTTCATCGGTGCCGGCAGCGCCGCCTTCGGGCTCAGCCTGTTCCAGGACCTGTTCTCCACCACCGAACTTGCCGGCAGCACCCTGACGCTGGTCGACACCAACACTGAGGCGCTCGACCGCATGGCGGCGCTGGCCGAGGTGATGAACCGCCACGGCGACGCCGGCATCACCATCGAGAAGACCACCGACCGCAAGGCCGCCCTGCAGGGCGCCGGCTTCGTGCTGTGCGCCATCGCCATCGACCGCAACCGGCTGTGGCGGCTGGATTTCGAGGTGCCGAAGAAGCACGGCATCCGCCACACGCTGGGCGAGAACGGCGGCCCCGGCGGGCTGTTCTTTACGTTGCGCACCCTGCCGCTGATCGTCGACATCGTCCGCGACGTCGAGGCGATCTGCCCCGACGCGTTGTTCATCAACCTGTCCAACCCGGAAAGCCGCATCGTCCTGGGCCTGTCGCGCTGCACCTCCGTGCGGACGCTGGGGCTCTGCCACGGCATCTTCCTGGCGCGCTGGTTCATCTGCCAGATCCTGGGCATGGCCGAGAAGGAGGTGGATGTCTGGGGCGCCGGGCTGAACCATTTCCAATGGCTGACCGCCATTCGCGAGAAGGCGACGGGCCGCGATCTCTACCCCCTGCTGCGCGAGAGGGAGGCGACGCACGACCCGTCCTTCACCCCGCTGGCGCGGCGCCTGTTCCACGCCTTTGGCCTGTGGGTGACGCCCAGCGACGACCACACCGGCGAGTTCCTGCCCTATGGCTGGGAAGCCGGCGAGCACGGCTTCGACTTCAAGCATGACGAAGACGGCCGAATCATCCTGCGCGACCTGATGGACGGGGTGATCGACGGCAGCAAACCAATCCCCGACGACTGGACCAAGCCGTCCTGGGGCGAGCGGGCGGTGGCGGTGATCGCCGGCCAACTGCACAACCAGAAGCGCTTCATCGAGAGCGGCATCGTCATCAACCGCGGCGTCATCCCCGGCCTGCCCGACGAGCTGGCGGTGGAGGTGCCGCTGGTGGCAGACGCCGCCGGCATCCATCCCATCTCGCTCGGCCGCCTGCCCGACGGCATCGTCAAGCTGCTGTCGGTCCAGGCCAACGTGCAGCAATTGTCGGTGGAGGCGGCATTGCACGGGTCGAAGGAGTTGGCGCTGCAGGCCCTGCTGATCGACCCCGTCATCAATTCCAGCACGGCGGCCGTTGCCATCCTGGACGAGCTGTGGGAGGCGAACCGGCCCTATATCCGGGCTTGCCTGTGACGGTCGATGCCAGAATCCTAAGATGTTCATGAATGCATGCGATCAGCTTTTCCTTGCATCCCTGCGTTTATCGCGCTCTGCTCCGCGGCATCGTGCACGTTGTCGCGACGACACCCTTCACATCAAAATTCCGGAAAAGGAAAAAGGCTTGATGATTCGCTTGGCTTTGCTTGCTCTGTCCGCTCCAGTCACCTTGACCATCCTCGCCGGCTGTGTGACCAAGGCTGAAGCTCCGATTGTCGATATGGAAGGCGTCGACATCGTCAAATACAATCGCGACCTTGCCGACTGCGAACTCAGCACTCCGGTTGTCTCGCTTGGCAGCCACCTTACCAAGTGCATGCATGGAAAAGGATACAAGATCCTTTTGGCCCGCTAATTCTGATTGCGCGAAATCCGAATCGAGTTGAAGCGTAAATCCCGACGACGGGCCAGCGGCCGAAGCCCGTCCTTTCATCCACGCCGGATCAGCCGGGCCGAGGCGAAGCCCAGCCCGGCGGTCAGCGCGCCGACGCCGAGGAACAGCGGCGCAAAGCCGGTGTGGGTGGAAATGAAGCCGTACAGAACCGGCCCGATCCCCTGGCCGATGAAGAAGCAGGACGCGAACAGGGCCAGCGCCGACCCGCGGGCGGTCGGCGCCAGCTCCGTCGCCTGGGTCTGCATGGTGTTGTGCAGCATGTAGAAGCCGAAGCCGGCGACCAGGAAGGCAAGGCTCACCACCGGCCAGGGCACCGGGAAGGCGATGACCAGATAGGCCAGCCCCGCCGCCAGACCGCCGGCCTTCATCATGCCCCATTGGCCGAGCGAGGCGATCATTCGCCGCACCACCGCGCTGTAGACGACACCGCCGATGGCGAAGGCGGCGATGGTCAGCCCGGCCTGGAAGGCGCCGGCCGCGCCATGCTCCATCAGAACCGGCGCCACGAAGGGGAAGACGCCGAAGATCAGCAGCCCTTCCGCCGCCACCGTGGCGAAGACGATCAGCGAGGCCGGGTTGGTCAGCACGGTGGCGTAGCGCCGCTGCGCATCCGCCACCGACAGGGGGGAGCGCGTCTCCACCTCGCGCGCCAGCCCGATCAGGGCGGCAACGCAGATCAGCGCGGTCAGACCGGATGACAGGCCGAACACCATGCGCCAGCCGAACGCCTCGGCCAGCGCGCCCGACACGGCCGACCCCGACATCTGCCCCAGGATCACCGCCAGCAGGAAGCGGCTGATGGCGATCTGGCGCTCCTCATAGGGCACGCGGTCGCCGATCAGCGCCATGGAGGCCGGGATGATGCCGCCGGCGAAGGCCCCGGCCAGGATGCGCCCGGCCATCACCGTGCCATAGGTCGGCGCAATGGTGGACAGTGCCAGCCCGACCGTCAGCACGGCCAGCGCCAGCCGCACCAGCCGCGACTTGCCGATGGCGTCGCCGACCGGTCCCAGCACGATCTGCATCAGCGCATAGGGCAGCGTGTAGGCCGACGCCAGCAGCGCCGCCTGCCGCACCGTCACGCCGAGGTCGTCGGCGATCAGCGTCAGCATCGGATCGGTGGTGCGCAGGGAGAAGGCGCTGGCGAACCCGGCGAGGCCGAGCAGGAAGATGAGACGCATGGATGGCCCGAACGGCGACGATGAAGATTCAGGACCTTAGCCGGATCCGCCGCGGGCGTACCGCAGTGCGACCGTGATGGCAGGCATGCGCATGCCGCGGGGAGGTTCGTGGCCGCCGCATGTGTTTGCCTGGCAATCGAGGAGGAAGACCATGGGTCCGATTTGGAACGACGACGGTGTGCGCCTGTTCTCGCGCGATCGGGGCAACCGGGAGGGCGCCCGCCCCATCCTCTCCGCCTTCATTCATCGCCAACATAAACGTAACATGGTTGTCATCGGCCCCGCCTATGGTGCGCTCAAACTTCCACCCCGGGGGACTAGCAAAATGAGCGACGTCAAGGGCTATCAGGCCGCCGAAGACATCGGCAGCAATCCGACCGAAAACCCCACCATGGGCGACGTCATCGCCGCGCGCTTCGGCCGCCGCGACATGCTGCGCGGCGTGCTGGCGGTTTCCGCCATTTCCGCCGTCGCCGGTCCCGCCGCTCTGGCGGCGCTGTCGAAGGAAGCCGCGGCCGAAGCCGCCAAGCCGTCCTTCACCTTTTCGGAAGTCTCCTTCGGCGTCGATGAAACCCACCACGTCGCCCCCGGCTACAGCGCCGACGTGCTGATTCGCTGGGGCGACCCGGTGGTCCCGGGCGCCCCGGCCTTCGATCCGCTGAAGCAGTCGGCGGCGTCCCAGGCGCTGCAATTCGGCTACAACAACGATTATCTCGGCTTTGCGCCGCTGCCGCGGGGGAGCAAAACCCCCGATCACGGCTTGCTGTGCGTCAATCACGAGTACACCGACGAAGAGGTGATGTTCCCCGGTCTGGGCGGCGAACAGCAGGAAGCCAAATTCGTCAAAATGACCAAGGAACTGGTCGATATCGAAATCGCCGCTCACGGCGGCAGCGTGGTCGAGGTGAAGAAGGTCGGCGGCAAGTGGACCTACGACCCCGCCTCCAAGTACAACCGCCGCATCACCGGCGAGACCGAGTGCGCCATCTCCGGCCCCGCCGCCGGCCATGATCTGATGAAGACCTCCTACGACCCGACCGGGACCAAGGTCCGCGGCATGCTGAACAACTGCGCCGGCGGCATGTCGCCGTGGGGCACCTGGCTGACGACGGAAGAGAACTTCAACGGCTATTTCTGGTCGGACGAGGAAAAGCCCAAGGCCGACCGTTACGGCGTGCCCGGCAAGTGGTACAATTGGGGCGTCTATCACGACCGCTTCAATGTCGCCAAAGAACCCAACGAAGCCAATCGCTTCGGCTGGATCGTCGAAATCGACCCCTACGACCCGACCTTCACCCCGATCAAGCGCACGGCGCTCGGCCGCTTCAAGCATGAGGCCTGCTCCGTCGCCGTCAACAAGGACGGGCGGGTGGTCGCCTACATGGGCGACGACGAGCGTTTCGATTACGTCTACAAATTCGTCTCGGCCAAGAAATACGTCGAAGGCGACCGCGCCCACAACATGACGCTGCTGGACGACGGCGTGCTGCATGTCGCCCGTTACAATGCCGACGGCTCGCTGGAATGGCTGCCGCTGGTGCATGGCCAGAACGGCCTGACCGCCGATGCCGGCTTCAAGGATCAGGGCGAAGTGCTGATCAAGGCGCGTCTCGCCGCCGACAAGCTGGGCGCCACCAAGATGGACCGCCCGGAAGACGTCGAGGTCAACCCGAAGACCGGCGCCATCTACGTCATGCTGACCAACAACTCCCGCCGCAAGGCCGAACAGGTGGACGCCGCCAACGAACGCGCCGGCAACCTGTGGGGCCAGGTGGTGGAGATGCTGCCGCCGGACGGCGACCACGCCGCCACCAAGTTCACCTGGAACATTCTGCTCAAGGGCGGCAACCCCAAGGACGGCGCGGTGGGGGCGATGTTCAACCCCGCCACCTCCGACAATGGCTGGTTCTCCTGCCCCGACAACTGCGCCGTCGATCACCAGGGCCGGCTGTGGATCACCACCGACCAGGGCGAAGGCTGGTTCAAGGCGTCGGGCAAGGCCGACGGCGTTTACGCGGTGGAGACCGAAGGCGCGTTGCGCGGCAAATCGATGATGTTCTTCCGCGTGCCGGTGGGGGCGGAAATGTGCGGGCCGGAGTTCGCGCCCGACGACAAGACCCTGTTCGTCGCGGTGCAGCACCCTGCCACCGACGGTGTCGATCTCTACAAGCCGTTCGGCCGCAAATCGACCTTTGAAGACCCGGCGACCCGTTGGCCTGACTTCAAGCCCAACATGCCGCCGCGGCCGTCCGTGGTCGCCATCACCAAGCAAGACGCCGGCGTGATCGGGTCGTAAGCCGCTGCGTTGCTCAATGGGCCGCCGTCGCTTTCCCTTTCCCCCTGGGGAGAGGGATTTCGATGGGCTGCTCCTTAAGACGTGAGGCTCATGCCAGCGGTCATCGATGATGACCGCTGGCATCGCACGCTAGTCCTCAGCTCATCGCCACCAGGCTGGCGTTGCCGCCGGCCGCCGTGGTGTTGGTGCTGAGCGAGCGCTCGTTCATCAGCCAGGCGATTTCCACCCCCTCGCCACCCACCGGCACGCCCTGGGTCAGGACGATGGGGCCGGGCAGTTCGGCGATGCGGCGGTTGGCGGCCAGCAGGCGGAAGGCGTCGCCCTCCACCAGCGCACCGGCCAGCGCGCCGAAGGACAGCCAGTTCGCGCTCACCCGGACACGGGACGAAAGCTCCGCCGGCAGGCTCTTCAAGCCGGCGGTCACCGCAGAGTCGCCATCCACCACCACCTCGTTGCCGGTGGCGAGAGCCGCCCCCAGCAGCCGGTACAGCCCGTCCTCCGTCTGCGGCAGCAGCAGGATGCGGCCGCGCGGGATCAGGCTGTAGACGTTGCTTTCACCCACCGGGCCGGCCAGCTCGACGCTGCCGCCGACAGGGGAATGCTTCGCCAACGTCCGTATGTCGGTGGCGATTTCCGCCTTGCCCTGATCGGCCAGCCAGCCGGCGAGGGCGTGGGCCGGCGCACGTACGGCGTCGCTGCCGCGCAAGCCCAGGTCAAGACACGGACGTACGGACAGCAGGCGGGACAGGTACAGCGGGCCGCCGGCCTTCGGGCCGGTGCCGGACAGGCCGTGGCCGCCGAAGGGCTGTACGCCCACCACCGCGCCGATGGTGTTGCGGTTGACGTACAGGTTGCCGGCCTCGATCCGGCTGGTCACCCGGTCGATGGTGGCGTCGATGCGGGTGTGCAGGCCGAAGGTCAGGCCATAGCCGGTGCCGTTGATGGCATCGACCAGCCGGTCCAGATCGTCACGACGGAAGCGCAGGACATGCAGGACCGGGCCGAACACTTCGCGCTCCAGGTCGGCAATGCCGTCGATCTCGATGATGGTCGGCGCGACGAAGGTGCCGTTGGCGGTCTCCGCCGGCAGCGGCAGGGACTCCACCCGGCGGCCCTTGGCGCGCATCGCCTCGATGTGGCGGGCGATGCCGTCGCGCGCCTCCGCGCTGATGACCGGGCCGACGTCGACGGCCAACCGGTCCGGGCTGCCGATGCGCAGCTCCCGCATCGCGCCCTTCAGCATGGTCAGCGTGCGGTCGGCCACATCCTCCTGCAGGCAGAGGATGCGCAGGGCCGAGCAGCGCTGCCCGGCGCTGTCGAAGGCCGACGCGATGACGTCGCCGACCACCTGCTCGGCCAGGGCGGAGCTGTCGACGATCATGGCATTCTGGCCGCCGGTTTCGGCGATCAGCGGGATCGGTGCGCCGTCCGGCGACAGGCGTTCGGCCAGCTGGTGCTGGATCAGGCGAGCCACCTCGGTGGAGCCGGTGAACATCACCGCGCGGGTGCCGGCATGGCCGACCAGGGCGGCGCCGACCTCGCCCGCACCCGGCAGAAGCTGGACCGCACCGGCGGGAACGCCGGCAGCGTGCAGGATCCGCACGGCCTCCGCCGCGACCAGCGGGGTTTCCTCGGCCGGCTTGGCCAGCACCGGGTTGCCGGCGGCCAGCGCCGCGGCGACCTGACCGGAGAAGATGGCGAGCGGGAAGTTCCACGGGCTGATGCAGACCACCGGCCCCAGCGGCAGATGGGTGTCGTTGCCGAAGCCGTCGCGGACACGGGCGCCGTAGTAGCGCAGGAAGTCGATGGCCTCGCGCACCTCGGCGATGGCGTTGGCGGTCGACTTGCCGGCCTCGCGGATGATCAGGCCGAGCAGGGTCGGCATGCGTGCCTGCATCTCGTCGGCGGCACGGAACAGACAGGCAGCGCGCTCGGCCGGCGGGGTGGCGGCCCAAACCGGCGCCGCAGCCTCGGCGAACAGGAAGGCGTCGGCGATGTCGGCCGGCGTGGCTTCGACGCAGTGCCCGACGACGTCGCGATGGTCGGCCGGGTTCAGCACCGGCTGCGCGGCTCCGCGGCGCTCGCCGTCCGCCAGCAGCGGGGCGGCGGTCCAGGCGACGGCGGCGCTGTCCCGCAGCGCGGTGGACAGCTCGGCCAGCGTGGTCTCGTTCGACAGGTCGAGGCCGGCGGAATTTGCCCGCTCCGCCCCAAAGAGATCCTTGGGCAGGGCGATCAGCGGGTTCTTTTCGCCCATCGGCAGGGCGGCGCGGGCCTGCGCCACCGGGTCGGCGACCAGATCGTCGATGGACACGCTCTTGTCGGCGATGCGGTTGACGAAGGAGCTGTTGGCGCCGTTCTCCAGCAGGCGGCGGACCAGATAGGCCAGCAGGGTCTCGTGCGTGCCGACCGGGGCATAGACGCGGCAGGGGCGCTGAAGCGGGCCGACGACCTCCTTATAGAGCGGCTCGCCCATGCCATGCAGGCACTGGAACTCGTACTGGCCGACCTGGAACTCGCCGTTCATCTGCTCGGCCATCCGGTAGATGGTCGCCAGAGTCTGGGCGTTGTGGGTGGCGAACTGCGGGAACACCGCCTCGGGCGCGCCCAGCAGCCGGCGGGCGCAGGCGACATAGGACACGTCGGTGTGCAGCTTGCGGGTGTAGACCGGGAAATCCTCCAGCCCGTCGACCTGGGCGCGCTTGATCTCGCTGTCCCAATAGGCGCCCTTCACCAGACGCACCATCAGCCGGTGGCCGCTGCGCCGGGCCAGATCGACGATGAAGTCGATGACATAGGGGCAGCGCTTGCCATAGGCCTGCACGACGAAGCCGATGCCGTTCCAGCCCTTCAGATCCGGGTCGAAGCACAGCGATTCCAGCAGGTCGAGCGACAGCTCCAGCCGGTCGGCCTCCTCGGCATCGATGTTCAGGCCGATGTCGTAACGGCGGGCCAGTCGGGCGAGCTCGGTCACGCGCGGCAGCAGCTCCGCCATCACCCGGCCCGCCTGGGCACGGGAATAGCGCGGATGCAGGGCCGACAGCTTGATCGAGATGCCGGGGCCGTCATAGATGCCGCGCCCGGCCGACGCCTTGCCGATGGCGTGGATCGCCTTCTCATAGTCGGCGTGATAGCGGTCGGCGTCGGCGGCGGTCGTCGCCGCCTCCCCCAGCATGTCGTAGGAATAGCGGAAGCCCTCCGCCTCCATCTTGCGGCTGTTGGACAGCGCCTCGTCGATGGTCTGGCCGGTGACGAACTGCTCGCCCATCATCCGCATGGCGAAATCGACGCCGCGGCGGATCAGCGGCTCGCCGCCGCGCAGGATCAGCTTGGTCAGCGCCGACGACAGTGCCTGCTCGCCACCCAGCACGCCCGTCACCTTGCCCGTGACCAGCAGCCCCCAGGTCGCGGCATTGACGAACAGCGACGGGCTGTTGCCGAGATGGGCGCGCCAGTCGCCGCCGGAGATCTTGTCGCGGATCAGCGCGTCGCGGGTGGCGCGGTCGGGGATGCGCAGCAGCGCCTCCGCCAGGCACATCAGCGCCACGCCTTCCTGGCTCGACAGGCTGTATTCGTGGATCAGCCCCTCCACCCCGCGCCCCTGCGGCTTGGCGCGCAGCGCCGCGATCAGCGAGCGCGCGGTCTGGGCCGCCGCCGCGGTCACCTCGTCCGGCAGCGTCGCCTGCTCCACCAGCCACGCCACGCAGTCCGGCTCCGGCCGGCGATAGGCGGCGGTGATCGCCTGACGCAGCGGACCGGCAGGACGAACGACGGGGGCGAAGGCGGCGAAGGGGCCGGTTCCGCTGGAGAGGACCCCACTGGCGAAGGACGGCTCGGAGGCGGGAGCAACGCTCGGGTCGGTCATCTGGTTCATCGCGTGGCTGGCTCTGGTCGGGGGGGCGTGGAGCGGCGGCTTCGGAAAGCCCATGTCCGGCGGGTTGCGGAGGTCGATCCGATGCCTGTCAGGCTAACCGATTTTCCGGGATCCTTTCCAACTGGTATTTCCGCCATTTTGCCAAATTAAATTCTGAATATGCGCCTTCGTTCAGAATGAACTATGAGCATGATGCTGAATTGCCAGAACATCTGGCCTGTTTTCGAGACCTTCCGGCCAGCGCATTCGTTTTTGCCGAACAAATGTCGGCAATGCAGCCCTGTTGCCGACGCCGTAGCGGAAGCGACGGCCTAGATTCCGCAGATTCGTCGGGATGAGGGGCGGAGCGCCCGAACGGCCGGGATTCAGCCCTTCAGCGGCTTCGTACGGCTGCTTTCCGGCGGCTTGCGCAGGGGAACCGGGGGTGCGGACTTCTCGCCGCCCTCCCCCAGATAGGTCTGCGCCGCGGCGACGACCGAGCGCCACGGGCGTTCCAGCGGAAATTGCGGCCAGCCGCCGGCGAACAGGCCGGAGATCATCCAGCCCGCCATCAGCGTCACCGCCAATTGTTCGGAAAATCCGCCCGTCTTCAGCACCGGCAGGGCGAAGTTGCGCCGCCGCTTGATCGGCCACAGCAGCGGCAGCCCGGCCGGAGTCAGCAGGTCGCCGGCCAGATGGGTGAGATAGCCGACGATGAAGGGGATCAGCAGGTGCTGGTAGGCCGCATGCTCATGCAGGACCCACAGGCATCCGGCGATGGCGAGGGCCGAATGGGTGACGCCGCGATGTCCGAAGATGTTGGAGACCGCGGTGGACAGCGGCTTCACCATCTGTCCCAGAGTCGATTTCGGATGATCGATGTCCGGCGCCAGCGCCCCCAGAATCGCCGCGCCGAAGGCGACCGGGTCAAAGGTCATCCCGTACCGGCTCGACAGGTAGAACCAGGTGGCGCCACCGACGATTATGTGAGAGGACGCCATCACCGTCGGTCACCGGGGGCCTTGAGCTGGTCTCTGTCGGGACGTGGTCTGCGCCAAGCCCGAAATGGGGGTAGCCTGACCTTAGGATATTCTTCGCCTCCAGAACAATATCACATGCAGGACCGAGGGATTCCCTAAACGCATAACCTCCATGCGTTCGGCAACGGCGGGTTGCCGGATGTCTCCGCACGGCCGGTCATTTCCGCTTTTCCTCCGCCTGGGTCGCCTCGATCTCGTCCAGCACGGCATCGGGGGCGACATCCTGCCGGATGACGTCCAGTTCCGCGTCGACCTCCGTCTTCACCCCCAGATGGTCGGCGATGGACGAGACCAGCGTCACCAGCCGGGTCAGTTCATGCTCGGCCAGCAGGCTGATCTGCAGGTCGAGGTCGGCGCGCTTGTCCGACACCGCGGCCATGCGGTTCTGGCTGATGAGGACGAAGGTGGACAGGAAGATCGCCTCCACCGACGCGATCATCGCCAGCACGACGAAGGACGGATCCCACGGCCTGACCACCGGCAGCCAGCCCAGATTGACCAGGATCCAGCCGCCGAACAGCAGCAGATGCAGGTAGACGAAGCGCATGCTGCCGGTGAAGCGGGTGATCCGGTCGGCGATGCGGTCCTGAAGCGTGGCCTCCACCTCCTCCCGCTTGCGGCGGGCCTGAAGCGCCTGGATGTTGCGCTCCAGCACGGCGCTGAGACCGGCGGTCTGGGGCGGTGGATATGTGGGCGGGCCGCCGCTGCGCCCGGCACCGGCGGCGGTCTGCGAAGGGTCTGCCATCGTCGGGTCTCCATGCTCCGCGGCGGCCGTCCGGGCGCTGCCGCCCCCGCCGCCAACCGACAACCGCGCCCCCGCACGGCCGTTCCGCCCCCTCCCCGTCCGACGGAAGCCGGAACTCCCGAGCGGACGGCATGTTGGCCGAAGGGCGAGCACCAACCGGGAGGACAGCATGAACAAGGACCAGAACCAGGATCAGGATCGCGACCGGCAGGTCTCCAACGCCGACAGTCCCAATCCGGGCGCACAGGGTGGCGGGCCGCTCACCCCCGGACGGGCCGGCCAGGGCATGGGTGTCGGAACCGGCAGCGCGGACGACCTGCCGCACGCCGTCGGCGGCGGACCGTCGACCACCGTCACCGTCGGCGAGGGCACCGGACAGCGCCGCGACCTGCCGGACCAGCATGCCGCGCCGCCGACCCCGAAGGACGATGCAGGCAAGCGTCCGCGCAACAGGGAGGAAGGCAAGCCGGGTTGACCCGCGGCCTGCGCCCGCCGGTGCCCGAACGGGCCGGCTGCCGATTGAACTTGGTACTCGGCTACCGCCGCGGAGTGCCGGCAGCCAATGGCATTACTCCGGTCCGGCACGGGTAGGGCACATTCCAGAACCCCTGCCTCCCGGCGTATTTTTGCGGCCTCACGGCGAACTGAGCCGCAAAAAACGCCAGGGAGTGGACATCGATGGCATCGAAGGGAGTCTCGCGTGCCGTGGACGGAGCCCGACAGGGCTGCATCGGACAGGTGGAAGACCCGAACCGCGCCCACAGGTTTGCGGCCTGGGTTCTCGTTATCGCTTTCTTGTTCGTGCTGTGCGCCGATACCCTGATCGGTGTCGTGTTCCGGCCCTATCTGGACGGCGGGAGCGGGGACACGACGGTCTGGGACGTGCTGATCCTGATCTTCGCCGGTTCGCCGGAACGGCTCCCGCTCGATTCCTGGGAGCCGATGATGACCGCCTTCACATGGCTGCGGGACCATGGGAACGGCAATGTCTATGACGCGGTCTTCTTCACCCAGCACGTGAAGTTCCAATACCCGCTGACCTCGCTGCTGGTGATGGAGGCAATGTCGGCGGTGGGTTTGCTGCACCTGCGCGTCTACGCCCTTGCCAATCTGCTGATGGTCGTCGCCGCGGCTGTCGGCATGGCGCTGCTGATGCGCGACCTGGCCGTCAGCATGGGATATGACAGGACGGCACGCAACGGCATCGGACGCCTCACCCTCGCCGCCCTGGGCGTCGTCGGAACCCTCAGCTTCTACCCGATCGTGAAGGCCTTCGCCGTCGGCCAGATCCAGGTTTGGCTGAACACCGCCTTCATCTTCGCCGCCCTGTTCTTCCTGCGCGACCGGCGGGCGCTCGCCGGCGCCCTTCTCGGCGCATCGACCCTGATCAAGCCGCAGATGTCGCTGTTCCTGGTCTGGGCGCTGATCCGCCGGGAATGGCGCTTCGCGGCCGGCTGGGCGGCGGTGGTCGGGCCGGGCTTCGCCGCGGCCTGCGCGCTCTACGGCTTCGGACCGTCGCTGCACTACCTGGACGTCCTCTCCTTCCTCGGCCAACATGGCGAGAGCTATTTCCCGAACCAGACCGTGAACGGGCTGCTGCACCGCCTGCTGCAGAACGGCCCCAATCTGCTGTCGACCACCAACGGCGACACCGAATGGCGGGGCAGCGCCTTCGCCCCCTACCACCCGCTGGTGCATGCGGCGACGCTGCTGTCGGGCCTCCTGTTCTTTCTGTTCGGCCTGCTGTGGCAGCTCGGCGGCAGCGCGCGGGCCGGCGACCGGCTTGCATCCTTCCTGGTGGCGGGGCTGTGCTTCACCATGGGATCCCCGATTTCCTGGGTGCCGCATTACGGGGTGATGCTGCCTGCCTTCGCCTTCCTGCTGTTCGTCCTGATCGACCGCGCGCGGCGGGGCGTTTCCCGCGGCCTGCGGGACCTGCTGGTCCTGGGCGTCGCCTTCGCGATCATGAGCAACGACTTCTTCCATCCGCTGAACAGTCTGGCGGACGGCCCGTTGAACATCCTGCAATCCTATCAGTTCTTCACGGCGCTGGTGGTTCTCCTGCTTCTGGTCGCCACGGACGGACGGGCGGCGGCGGCGCAGACGGACGAAGCGGTGCCGGCCGGCCCCCCAGCCTGAGCGTCCTGAGCGTCCTGCAGGCCGACCCGGAGGGCCGTCACGCTCCCCCGCCGGAACGCCGGCCGGAACGCCGGGGCTTCCGCGCCTGTTGGTGGGCCAGACGACCCAACCGGCAGCAAGGAGTCTCGACATGCCACGCCACACGCCACGCCATCCGGAAGCAGGCTATTCACATGAAGGCGGCACGGGCTGGCTGTCGACCCGCGGGCTGGCGATGATGGCCGGCGGTGCGGCGCTGGCGCTGGTGGCGAGCCGGCTGCTGCCGCCGGTGGTGGCGCAGCTCGCCGGCTCGGCCCGCGCATCCGCCGGCCGCGACGGTTTCGCCGCGCTGATCGACGACCACCGCCACCTCCAGGCCCTTCTGGTGGAGATGGTGCAGACGCCCATCGACGCGCCTGGCCGCCGCACCCAGCTTCTGCTGCGCCTGAAGCGCCGGCTGGCCGCCCACGCCATGGCGGAAGAGGACGTCGTCTATCCCATGCTGCACGACCAGGCGCGGAAGGAGGAGGACGCCAAGCATCTCTACGGCGAGCATGCCGAGATGAAGATGCATCTCTTCACGCTGGAACAGACGCCGAAGGACGATCCGCACTGGCTCGCCGTGGCGCTCGACCTGAAGCGCATCGTCGACGGCCATATCCGGCAGGAGGAGGAGATCGACTTCCCCGCCCTGCGCAACAGCCTGGACGACGGCCAGACCGCCATCATGTCCGGCGGCGTCG
Organism: Azospirillum lipoferum 4B; assembly: GCF_000283655.1. Lineage (NCBI taxonomy): Bacteria > Pseudomonadati > Pseudomonadota > Alphaproteobacteria > Rhodospirillales > Azospirillaceae > Azospirillum > Azospirillum lipoferum. The sequence goes on from NC_016624.1 coordinate 345,470, forward strand.
CCCGCGAGAAGGCACTGATCCTCTGACCATCGCCTTACGGCAAGGAACCGGCCGGGGACCGGAACGCTCCGGCCGCCGGTCCTGTTGCTGAACCGACTTGATGAACGGCCAATTTCGGGGAGACATCGATGAGAGCACTGGTCTGGCACGGCGCCAACGACATCCGCTGCGACACGGTCCCGGATCCGGAGATCGAGAATCCGCGCGACGCCATCGTCAAGGTGACGACCTGCGCCATCTGCGGATCCGACCTTCACCTGCATGACCATTTCATGCCGGGCATGGAAAAGGGCGACATCGTCGGCCATGAGTTCATGGGCGAGGTGGTGGAGGTCGGGGCCGACGCCAAGAGCGCGCTGAAAATCGGCGAGCGGGTGGTGGTCCCCTTCACCATCTGGTGCGGCGAGTGCGACCAGTGCCGGCGCGGCAACTATTCGGTCTGCGAGCGCTCCAACCGCAACAAGGCGCTGGCCGACAAGGTCTTCGGCCACACCACCGCCGGCCTGTTCGGCTACACCCACCTTACCGGCGGCTATGCCGGCGGACAGGCCGAATTTGTGCGGGTGCCGATGGCCGACCGCACCCACATCAAGGTCCCCGACGGGCTGACCGACGAGCAGGTTCTGTTCCTGGGCGACATCTTCCCCACCGGCTGGCAGGCCGCCGCCCAGTGCGACATCCAGCCGGACGACACGGTGGCGATCTGGGGCTGCGGCCCGGTCGGGCAGATGACGATCCGCAGCGCCATCCTGCTGGGCGCCAAACAGGTCATCGCCATCGACCGCGTGCCGGAACGGCTGGCGATGGCCAAGGCCGGCGGCGCCATCACCATCGATTTCGAAGAGGAAAGCGTCGTCGAGCGGCTGAACGAGCTGACCGGCGGCAAGGGTCCGGAGAAATGCATCGACGCCGTCGGCATGGAAGCGCACGCCACCGCCACGCTCGACAGCATGATGGACCGCGCCAAGCAGGCGTTGATGCTGGAATCGGACCGCGCCCATGTGCTGCGCGAGATGATCTATGTCTGCCGCCCTGCCGGCGTCCTGTCGATCCCCGGCGTCTATGGCGGGCTGATCGACAAGCTGCCCTTCGGCATGTCGATGAACAAGGGCCTGACCTGGCGCATGGGCCAGACCCATGTCAACCGCTGGACCGACGACCTGCTGAACCGCATCCAGGACGGACAGATCGACCCGTCCTTCGTCATCACCCACACCGTTCCGCTCGACCAGGGACCCGAGATGTACAAGACCTTCCGCGACAAGCGGGACGGCTGCATCAAGGTGGTCCTCAAGCCCTGAGGTGACGTCATGGCCTATTACAACCGCTCCTCCACCGGAGACACCCTCGCCCGCGGGCTGGGCTGGTTCAGCATCGGCCTCGGCGTCGCCGAACTGATGGCCGGCCGGACCATCGCCCGCTGGATGGGGATGGAGGACAGGACCAACCTGATCCGCGCCTATGGCGTGCGGGAGATCACCGCCGGGGTCGGCCTGCTGGCTCTCGGCGACCCCAAGCCCTGGATCTGGAGCCGCATCGCCGGCGACGCCGTCGACATGGCGACGCTGGCCGCCGGCATGCAGGACAATCCCCGTGCCGGCAACGCCCGCATCGCCTTCGGCGCGGTGGTGGCGGCGACGGCGCTGGACGTGGTCTGCGCCCAGAAACTGCACCAGGAGGAGGCCTATTACCGCAGCCTGCCGGTGCCGGACTACAGCGACCGCAGCGGCTTCCCCCGCCCGGTTTCCGCCATGCGGGGCGCGGCCAGCGACGCCCCCATCGGCGAGGACATGCGGACGCCGAAGATCCTGCAGTTCCAGATGGCCCAAGGCCAGACGGCGGCCTCCTGACCCAGATGCACCCGGCCGACCTGTTCATGGCGCTGTGGCGCTTGCTGGAGGAACGGCGCGACGAGGTCCGCGTCCTGGCCCTGGGGCTGGAGGCGGACCACGCGCGGGCCGGCCGGCTGGCCGGGGAAGCGGCGGCACATTTGCGGGAGGGCGCCGCGGCCCTGGAGAGGTGGGTCGGGGACGGACCGGACCTCGACCGGGTTCTCGCCGCGGCGCAGGCCATCGACGGGTGGTTCGCGCCCCTGGCCTCCCGTTTCGATTTCCGCATGGCCGACGACCCGCTCCCCGCCGAACGGCTGGAGGCGCGCCGCCGCCTGAACCGCGACGGCCGCTTCAACGCCGACCCGGCCGACGGACAGCTGATCCTGCGTCCCGGCCTGCTGGCGCGCGCCATGAACATCCGGGAGACGGCACCGCCGGGCGCCGATCCCGACGCTTTCGACCCGGTCGACCTGTTCGCCGCCCTGCTGGCTGTGCCGCCCGGCCTGACGATAGAGGCCGAGCGCGACGGCGACCCGGACCGCCGCATCGCCGTCCGATATCGCCGCATCGCCGGGGTGTCCGACCAGGACCCGGCCGACCCCGCCTGGACCCCGGTCATCGGCGTCGTTCCGCTGGCGGAGGCGGAGGACGACCTTTCCATCCACCAGTTCCGCCGCGACGGCGAGGACTGGTACGACCCCACCCCGCGCGACGTCAGCCGCCGCGCCGCCGATGCCATCGCCGGACTGGCGGAGCAGGGCGCCACCTTCGTGCTGTTCCCGGAGGTCTCCGTCGGGGCCGGCACGCTGGACGCGATCCGGCAGGCTTTGCGTGCCCAGGCGGTGGACGGCCCGATCCGCTACGCCCTGGTCGGCGTGAAGGAGGAGGCGGAGACGGGAGGACGGCCGCACAACCGGGCGCTGCTGCTCGACCGCTGCGGCACGGTGATCGGCAGCCAGACCAAGCTGCATTGCTGGGACCTGGACAGCAACCAGTGCCGCTCCTACGACCTGCGCGACCGCAACGGCCGGCTGCTGGACTGCGCGCGCGAGGACATCGAGACCGGCGACTGCTTCACCCTGTTCGAGCTGCCCGACCTCGGCCGGCTCGCCGTCGCCATCTGCGAGGATCTGGGGCGCTCGGAGCCCAGCGCCTGGATCGCCTCCGGCATGATGGTGGACTGGCTGGTCACCCCGGTGATGGACAGCGGCCTCACCACCGAGCGCTGGCAGGCGAAGGAAGGCGGGGCTTCGTCGCGCGCCGGTTATTGCCGGGTGATCGTCGCCAACAGCATGGCGCTGTCGCACCGCTTCAACCGCTACTGCCGTGCCAACGGCGAAGAGGACAAGCTCATCGAGGACTGCGGCGTCGCCCTGCTGTTCCAGCCGCGGGCCAGCCAGGCCGGCGCGCCCCGCATCGCCTGCCTGACCCTGCCGCTGGCCGACCCGTCCCCCGGCTATGTCTGCGCCAACTGGACGCCCGGCCGCTGGCCCGCCCTGCCCGACCCCGAAGCGAAGGAGAGCGGCGCATGAGCGCATTGGAACCGGCGCTGCGGTCGCTGACCGACGCGCTGCTGCACGCTGTCGGGCGACGGGACTGGGCCGTGGCGGACGCCGAACTGGAGACGCTGGCGCAGGAAGCCGTCGCCGCCATGGTCGCGAACCGGACCGAGGACCTTGCCACGCTCGCCCGGCTGGTCGTGCGCTGCCACACGGCGTTGGCGCTGGAGGAAGGTCTGGACGGCGAGGCGATGCACCGGCTGGGGCAGTTGCGGGCGCTGGCGCTGACCGTTGCCGCCGCCCGCGGCAGCCCCCCGCCCCGCCCGCCCGGTGCGCTCCGCACCCCCGGCACGCCGACCGCCGCGGTCCTGTCGGCGCTGGGCTCCGGTCCGCGGACCTGTCCCGCCCTGGTCGAGGCCACCGGCCTGTCGGCGGAGCAGGTGGGCAGCGCCCTGCCGGAGCTGCGCGCCGCCGGCCTCGTCCACTCCTGGCCGGCAGGGCGGCTGACCGTCAACGCGCTGGCGGATGGGGCGGAGTCGGATGGGGCGGAGCCCCGAACCGTTTTCCGGTGGGCATGATCTTGAACCGGTGACGGCGGAGGCGCCCCGCCCCTCTTTCCGCCTTTTTTCCCATAGATCACCAGGAACCGGATCCACAGGAACCGATGGAATTTCCGATCTCCTCCACGGTCGCCGCCTTCCTGGCGCCGGTCGTCGCCGTGGCCATCGCGATTGCCCTTCACGAGGTGGCATGGCGGGTGCTGCAACGGCTGTTCCGCCCGACCAACGCGCCGGTGCTGAGCCGGGTCGTCCGCGCCGGCAGGACCGCCACCCGCTTCGCCCTCGTCTTCGCGGCCCTTCTCGCCTCGGTGCCGGCACTGCCGCTGCCCGCCACCGCGATGGAGATGCTGGCCCGCGCCGTCGGCATCGGTTTCATCGGCGCGCTGGGCTGGGCCGTCGCCGGCAAGGTCGGGGCGGTGTTCGACGCCTATCTGGACCGCAGCGGCCCCAACGAGCGCGGATTCGAATGGCGGCGGCGGCGGACCAAGCTGACGGTGTTCCGGCGGCTGGCCCTGCTGACCGTCCTGGGCATCACCGCCGGCTTCATGCTGATGACCGTGCCGCTGGTGCGGACCATCGGCATCAGCCTGTTCGCCTCGGCCGGCGTCGCCGGCATCGTGCTGGGCATCGCCGCCCGGCCGACCATCGCCAACCTGATCGCCGGCATCCAGATCGCGCTGACCCAGCCGATCCGGATCGGCGACTCGGTGGTGGTCGAGGGCGAGTGGGGCAATGTCGACGAGATCACCTCGACCTATGTCGTCGTCCGCATCTGGGATGACCGGAGGCTGATCGTTCCGCTGGGGTATTTCCTGGAAAAGCCCTTCCAGAACTGGACCCGCGACGCGCCGAACATCCTGGGCTCGGTGATGCTGTATGTCGATTACTCGGTGCCGATCCCGGCGCTGCGCGACCAGCTGCGCAAGGTGCTGGACAGCACCAGCCTGTGGGACAAGCGGGTGTGGAACCTGCAGGTCACCGACCTGAAGGAACACACGATGGAGCTTCGCGCCCTGGTCAGCGCCCCCGATGCCGGCACGGCCTGGGACCTGCGCTGCCTCGTGCGCGAGGAGATGATCCGTTTCCTGACGGAGCAGTATCCGGGATCGCTGCCACGCGAACGGCTGGATCTGGCGCGGCCGGCTTCGGGCGCCGCCGGCGAGCGGCTGGCGTCCATGGAATCCGGAGTGGGGGCCAACGGGCAGACCTGAACCCGCCCGTTGGATAGGAACGTCATGAAGACAGGGTCTTGTTGATCCGCAGAGCCACCAGCGTGCAGACCGCACCCGACAGCAGGTAGAGGCCGGAAGCGACCAGCCCGAACTGGCTGGACAGGTAGAGCGCGACGAAGGGCGCGAAGCCCGCCCCGAACAGCCACGCCAGATCGGAGGTCATGGCCGAACCGGTGTAGCGGTATTGCTGGCTGAAGCCCGACGCCACCGAGCCCGACGACTGGCCGAAGGACAGGCCGAGGATGACGAAGCCCACCACCATGAACACCGCCTCGCCGGTCTGCCCGCCGTCGAGCAGCAGCGGGGCGAAGCCGCTGAACACCGCGATGGCGGCGGCGCAACTGCCCAGCAGGGTCCGCCGCCCGACCCGGTCGGCGATAAAGCCGGACGCGACGATGGCGGCGATGCCGAAGGCGGCGGCGATCACCTCGATCACCAGGAACGCCCCGGTCTCATGCTGTGCGTTCAGGAAGATCCAGGACAGCGGGAAGACGGTGACCATGTGGAACAGGGCGAAGCTGGCCAGCGGCGCGAAGGCGCCGATCACCACGCGCTTGCCCTCCATCTGCAGCGTCTCGATCACCGGGGCGGGCTGCAGTTCGCGGTTCGTGAACAGCCGCTCGAACTCCGGCGTCTGGACCAGACGCAGCCGGGCGAACAGCGCCACCACATTGATGGCGAAGGCGACGAAGAAGGGATAGCGCCAGCCCCAGGCGAAGAAATCCTCCGCCGACAGGCTGTTGACCATGTAGGCAAACAGACCGCTCGCCACGATCAGGCCGATGGGCGCGCCCAGCTGCGGGATCATCGCATACCAGCCACGCTTGTTCGCCGGCGCATTCATCGCCAGCAGCGAGGCCAGCCCATCCCAGGTGCCGCCCAGCGCCACGCCCTGCCCGACGCGGGACAGCGCCAGCAACCAGGCGGATGCGATGCCGATCGCCTCATATCCCGGCAGGAAGGCCAGCGCCACCGTCGACCCGCCCAGCAGGAACAGGGCGATGGTCAGCTTGGCGCTGCGCCCGTAGCTGTCATCGATGGCCATGAAGATGAAGGTGCCGATCGGCCGCGCAACGAAGGCCAGCGCGAAGATGGCGAAAGACCAAAGGGTGCCCGTCAGCGGATCGACATAGGGAAACACCAGCTTCGGAAAGACGATCACGGAAGCAATAGCGTAAACGAAGAAGTCGAAGAACTCGGAGGTTCGGCCGATGATCACGCCGATGGCAATTTCTCCGGGATTCACCCCGTGATGCCGCGCGTTCACCAGCCTCGCATCCCGTTCGACCGCCGCAATCGATGAAGTCGTCATGTCGGCCCCGGCTGCGTTATTTCGCTTGCGATGATCCGTAGATCATACAATATGTCACCGCAACATTCGGTGATCTGTCAAGCGCGCAGGAGTCGGGGCATTGGACAAATTGTCCAATGTCGCCGCTGGGGCATGGACGCTAGCTGTCTCCCCAAAGCAAACCTTTGATACAGGTCCTGCCTTGAGCCGTTATCGCGCAATCGCCCTGCTGCCAGTGATGGCGGCGTTGAGTGGCTGCAACCTGGTCGTGCTGAACCCGGCCGGCGACGTTGCCAGCCAGCAGGGAGACCTCGTGGTCATCTCCACCCTGCTGATGCTGCTGATCATTGTCCCGGTCATGGCGCTTACCGTGCTGTTCGCCTGGCGTTACCGTCAGTCGAATAACACAGCCCGCTACGAACCGGACTGGGACCATTCGACGCAGCTTGAACTGGTGATCTGGGCAGCCCCGCTGCTGATCATCATCTGCCTGGGGGCCATCACCTGGGTCACCACCCACAAGCTCGACCCCTACCGTCCGCTCGACCGCATCGCGGCCGACAAGCCACTGCCGGCCGGCGTGAAGCCGCTGGACGTGCAGGTGGTGGCGCTCGACTGGAAATGGCTGTTCGTCTATCCCGAATACGGCATCGCGTCCGTGAACGAGATGGCGGCGCCGGTCGACCGTCCGATCCGCTTCAGCCTCACCGCCTCCACGGTGATGAACTCCTTCTACGTTCCGGCGCTGGCGGGCATGATCTATGCCATGCCGGGCATGGAGACGAAGCTCCACGCCGTGATCAACGAGCCGGGGACCTACAAGGGCTTCTCGTCCAACTACAGCGGCGCCGGCTTCTCGCACATGCGCTTCGCCTTCCTCGGCCTGTCGGACCAGGATTTCGAAGGCTGGGTGTCGAAGGTGAAGTCGACCGCCACCCCGCTCGACCGCAACGCCTACATCGCGCTTGAGAAGCCGAGCGAGGCGGTTCCGGTCCAGCATTTCGGCACCGTCGATCCGAAGCTGTTCAACGCCGTCGTGAACCTGTGCGTGCGCCCCGGCACCATGTGCATGAGCGACATGGCCGCCATCGACCGTGCGGGCGGGCTGAACGCCGGCGGCATGGCCGCGGCCAACGGAATCCTGCGGGCCAACACGCTGGCCGGCTTCCCGGATACGCAGCCGACCGGCCTGTGCACCGTCGCCGAGGCGGTCGAAGCCGCCGCAAACTCGGGCGCCGTGCAGCGCCCCACCGTCACGCCGATCAGCGCGTCCGCCTCCCAGGCCGGGCCGCAGCGGCTGGCCAATCCCTGATTGGGCACACCGGCATGCTTGAGACACTGACGACCTTCCTGTTCGGGCGCCTCAGCCTGAACTCCTTCCCCTATCACGAGCCGATCGTGGTCGCGACCTTCTTCGCGGTCATGCTCGGCGGCATCGCGCTGGTCGCGGCCCTCAGCTATTTCAAGCTGTGGGGCTACCTGTGGCGGGAGTGGTTCACCACCGTCGACCACAAGCGCATCGGCATCATGTACATGATCCTGGGCCTGATCATGCTGCTGCGCGGCTTCGCCGACGCCATCATGATGCGCGCCCAGCAGGCCATCGCCTTCAACGGCAGCGAGGGCTACCTCAACGCCCACCACTACGATCAGGTCTTCACCGCCCACGGTGTGATCATGATCTTCTTCGTCGCCATGCCGCTGGTGACGGGGCTGATGAACTATGTCGTGCCGCTGCAGATCGGCGCGCGCGACGTGTCCTTCCCGTTCCTGAACAATTTCAGCTTCTGGATGACCGTCGGCGGCGCCGTGCTGATCATGATCTCGCTGTTCGTGGGCGAGTTCGCGCGCACCGGCTGGCTGGCCTATCCGCCGCTGTCGGGGATCGAGGCCAGTCCCGACGTCGGCGTCGACTATTACATCTGGGCCTTGCAGGTGGCGGGCGTCGGAACGACGCTGTCGGGCATCAACCTGATCTGCACGATCGTGAAGATGCGCGCGCCCGGCATGACCATGATGAAGATGCCGGTATTCACCTGGACCTCGCTCTGCACCAACGTCCTGATCGTCGCCTCCTTCCCGGTCCTGACCGCCGTGCTTGTCCTGCTGTCGCTGGACCGCTATGTCGGCACCCATTTCTTCACGAGCGACATGGGCGGCAACCCCATGATGTACGTGAACCTGATCTGGATCTGGGGCCACCCGGAAGTCTACATCCTGATCCTGCCCTGCTTCGGCATCTTCTCGGAAGTGACCTCCACCTTCTGCGGCAAGAAGCTGTTCGGCTACACCTCGATGGTCTACGCGACCGTCGTCATCACCATCCTGTCCTACCTGGTGTGGCTGCACCACTTCTTCACCATGGGTTCGGGCGCCAGCGTGAACTCGTTCTTCGGCATCACGACGATGATCATCTCGATCCCGACGGGTGCGAAGATCTTCAACTGGCTGTTCACCATGTACCGCGGCCGCATCCGGTTCGAGCTGCCGATGATGTGGACGATCGCCTTCATGCTGACCTTCGTGATCGGTGGCATGACCGGCGTGCTGCTGGCGGTTCCGCCGGCCGACTTCGTGCTGCACAACAGCCTGTTCCTGATCGCCCACTTCCACAACGTCATCATCGGCGGCGTGCTGTTCGGCCTGTTCGCCGGCATCTACTACTGGTGGCCCAAGGCCTTCGGCTTCCGCCTGGATCCGTTCTGGGGCAAGGTGTCCTTCTGGTGCTGGGTGATCGGCTTCTACGCCGCCTTCATGCCGCTCTATGTCCTGGGCCTGATGGGCGTCACCCGCCGCCTGCGCGTGTTCGAGGACCCGTCTCTGCAGATCTGGTTCCAGATCGCCGCGGTCGGCGCCGTCCTGATCGCCATGGGCATCGGTGCCTTCCTGGTCCAGATCGCCGTCAGCGTCCTGAAGCGCCGCCAGCTGGTCGACGTCACCGGCGACCCGTGGGACGGCCGCACCCTGGAATGGGCGACCTCCTCGCCGCCGCCGGGCTACAACTTCGCCTTCACGCCGGTGATCCACGACAATGACGCGTGGTGGGACATGAAGAAGCGCGGCTATGCCCGTCCGCTGGACGGCTACCGCCCGATCCACATGCCCGCCAACACCGGCACCGGCGTAATCCTGGCCGGCATCAGCACGGCGCTCGGCTTCGCCCTGGTCTGGCACATCTGGTGGCTGGCGGCGCTGAGCTTCATCGGCCTGCTGGTTGTCGCCATCAGCCATACCTTCAACTACAACCGCGACTTCCACATTCCGGTGGAGGAGGTCGTTCGGACCGAGAACGAGCGGACCCGTCTGCTCGCGGGACAGGTGTAAAGCATGACGACGACCGTTGAAGCCATGCATGGCGGCCACGCGGGGCACGACGCCCCGCGCGACGCCACCCCGCCCGTCTTCTATGTAAGGGACGAGCACGCCCACGAAGCCGCCAGCACCGCGCTCGGCTTCTGGATCTACCTGATGAGCGACTGCCTCATCTTCGCGGTGCTGTTCGCGACCTATGGCGTGCTGGGCACCAGCTACGCCGCCGGCCCGACGCCGAAGGAGCTGTTCGACCTGAATCTGGTGGCGCTGAACACGGCGATGCTGCTGTTCTCCTCCATCACCTACGGCTTCGCCATGCTGGCGATGGAGAAGGGCCGCACCGCCCAGACCCAGGGCTGGCTGGTCGTGACCCTGCTGTTCGGCCTCGCCTTCCTCGGCATCGAGCTGTACGAGTTCGCGCATCTGATCCACGAGGGGGCCGGCCCCGGCCGCAGCGCCTTCCTGTCGGCCTTCTTCACGCTGGTCGGCACCCACGGCCTGCACGTCACCTTCGGCTGCATCTGGCTGGTGACGCTGATGGTGCAGGTCGCCCGCCGCGGCCTGATCCCGGCCAACCGCCGGCGCCTGATGTGCCTCAGCATGTTCTGGCACTTCCTGGACGTGATCTGGATCGGTGTCTTCACCTACGTCTATCTGATGGGAGTGCTGCGATGAGCACCCACGCGCACGGCGACCACCACGCCCATCAGGGCCACGGTCACGGCCACGACGATCATGGCCACGGCCATCCGGAAGGCGCCCACGGCACCTTCGGCAGCTACATGATCGGTTTCGTCCTGTCGGTGATCCTGACGGTCATTCCGTTCTGGCTGGTCATGAACGGCACGTTGGACAAGGAGACCACCACGGCCGTCATCCTGGCGCTCGCCGTGGTCCAGATCCTCGTCCACATGGTGTATTTCCTGCACATGAACGGCCGCGTCGAGGGCGGCTGGTCGATGCTGGCGATGATCTTCACGATCATCGTCGTGGTCATCATGTTCGCCGGTTCGCTGTGGGTGATGTACCACATGAACCACAACATGATGCCCGGCATGACCACCCCCGACATGAGCAAGCTGCCGTGACCGGACAGCCGTCCGCGCCCCACGCGGGCGGCACGGCCAAGGGGGCCCGCCCGGTCTGGGCGCTGGCCCTCTTCGGCCTTCTGGCGCTGGCCGGCATCGCCGGCCTGACCGCGCTCGGCGTCTGGCAGCTCGAACGGCGGGCCTGGAAGCTCGACCTGATCGAGCGGGTGGAGGCGCGAATCCACGCCTCCCCCGTCCCCGCACCGGGGCCGGAGTCCTGGCCGTCCGTTTCGGCTGCATCGGCCGAATACCGGCGGGTCGCCGCCACCGGCCATTTCCTGCACGACCGCGAAACCCTGGTGCAGGCGGTTTCCGACCTCGGCGGCGGGTTCTGGGTGCTGACGCCGCTGGTCACCGACCGCGGCTTCAGCGTCCTGGTCAACCGCGGTTTCGTGCCGCCTGAAAAGCGCGATCCCGCGACCCGTGCCGAGGGGCAGCCGCAGGGAACCGTGACCGCCGCCGGCCTTCTGCGCGTCACCGAGCCGAAGGGCGGTTTCCTGCGCAGCAACGATCCGGCCGCCGACCGCTGGTATTCCCGCGACGTCGCCGCCATCGCCGCCGCCAAGGGGCTTGAGCAGGCCGCCCCCTATTTCATCGATGCCGATTCCACCCGCAATCCCGGCGGCTGGCCGGTCGGCGGGCTGACGGTGGTCAGCTTCCCCAACAGCCATCTCGGCTATGCGCTGACCTGGTTCGCGCTGGACCTGATGCTGATCGCCGCCGTCCTGTTCGTGATCCGCAGCGAGTTGCGGCGCAGACGAACCTAGAACAAGGGGCGCAACGGAAAACGGGCCTGCTAAAACTCCCCTCCCGCCGGTAACTCTCTATATAAGTCGGTGGGCTGATGAACCGGGTGAGGAACAGGACGTCTTTCGTGCGCGACACCACCGACCGCAAGAACCTGTTCCTGCTCGTCCAGCTGCGTTGGCTCGCCGTCGTCGGGCAGATCGTGACGATCCTGATCGTGCATCTGCAGATGGGAATCCGGCTGCCGCTGCTGCCGATGGCGGCGGTGATCTTCGTCCTGATCGCGCTGAACATCGCCAGCCTGATCCAGATCCGCCGCAGCGCCAGCGTTTCCAACACCCAGCTGTTCCTTGAGTTGCTGATCGACGTCTGGGCGCTGACCCTGCAGCTCTATCTCAGCGGCGGTGCATCCAACCCCTTCATATCGCTCTATCTTCTGCAGGTGGCGCTGGGTGCCGTGCTGCTGGAGGCCTGGTCGGCCTGGGCGCTGGTGCTGGTGGCGACCGCCGGCTTCACCTGGCTGATCGGCACCCACCAGCCGCTTCCCCTGCCCCATGCCCATGAGGGCGAGCTGTTCAGCCTGCACATCCAGGGAATGTTCATCTGCTTCGTACTGGCGGCGAGCCTGCTGGTCCCCTTCCTCACCCAGATCAACCGCAACCTGCGCGCCCGCGACGCCTATCTGGCGGAATTGCGCCAGCGCTCCATGGAAGAGGCGCACATTGTCCGCATGGGCCTGCTGGCGTCGGGCGCGGCGCATGAGCTGGGCACGCCGCTCGCCACCCTGTCGGTGATCCTCAACGACTGGCGCCGCATGCCGTTGCTGATGTCCGATCCCGATCTGTCGGAGGAGGTGGCGGAGATGCAGAACCAGATCGACCGCTGCAAGGCCATCGTGTCCGGCATCCTGCTGTCGTCGGGCGAGGCGCGCGGCGAGGGCACGGTGCGCACCACGGTGAAGGGCTTCCTCGACGATCTGGTGCAGGACTGGCTGTCCAGCCGCTCGCCGGCCCGCTTCGAGTACGACAACACCGTCGGCCCGCAGGAGCGGATGATCGCCGACCTTGCCCTGAAGCAGGTGCTGTTCAACGTGCTGGACAATGCGCTGGAGGCCTCGCCCGGCTGGATCGGCGTCGCGGCCCTGCGGCAGGGCGACAATCTGGTGGTGGCGGTCAACGATTCCGGTCCCGGATTCGACCCTGCCATCCTGGAGGAACTGGGCAAGCCCTACCGCTCCACCAAGAAGCGGCCGGGCAGCGGGCTCGGCCTGTTTCTGGTGGTCAATGTGCTGCGCAAGCTGGGCGGCACCGTCTCGGCCAAGAACCGGGCCGGCGGCGGCGCAACCGTCACGCTGACCCTGCCGCTGGCCGCCCTGTCGCCGGGAGGCTCCGATGGAGATGACTGAGCGGGAGACGCCCGAGCTGGACGGCGGTCCCCGCACCCTGCTGATCGTCGAGGACGACGAGTCCTTCGCGAAGGCGCTGCGCCGGTCCTTCGAGCGCCGCGGCTACGAGGTGCATGCCTGCGCCGGGCTGGAGGAGATGCGCGAGATCCTGCAGACGATGCAGCCCGACTATGCCGTGGTCGACCTGAAGCTCGCCACCGGGTCGGGGCTGGAATGCGTGAAGGAACTGCACGAGGCGGACGAGGACACCCGCATCGTCGTGTTGACCGGCTTCGCCAGCATCGCCACCGCGGTGGAGGCGATCAAGCTCGGCGCCTGCCATTATCTCGCCAAGCCCTCCAACACCGACGACATCGAGGCGGCGTTCGACCGCACCGAAGGCGACACCTCAATCGCCCCCGCCGCCCGCACCACCTCGATCAAGAATTTGGAGTGGGAACGCATCCACGAAACGCTGGTGGAGACCAACTTCAACATTTCGGAGACGGCAAGGCGGCTGGGCATGCATCGCCGCACGCTGGCCCGCAAGCTGGAGAAGAAGCGGGTGCCTTGAGGGGGGTGCGGTTGCCCCCACCCCATCCCTCCCCCGCTTCGCGGGAGAGGGGGTAGGACGCTTGTCAGAGTGAGGGTATCGAAACAGCAGCGGAGTTCCCTCTCCCGCGATAGCGGGGGAGGGTTAGGGAGGGGGCGAGAGCACTGAAGTGGCAACAGCGCTTCCCCGCTCCATCGCCGCCACCAGCTCCGTCTCCAGCGTCTCCGCCCGGTGCGCCGCCGTGTGCGCCGCCAGGATCCGCCGGCGCGCCTGTTCGCCGATCTCGCCCTCCGCGGCCGGGCGGCGCAGCACGTCCAGCACCTCGTCGGCGCTCGAAGCCAGGATGATCTCCCGCCCCGGCTCCAGCAATGTGTCGATGCCGTCCCAAATGTCGGAGACGATCGGCGTGGCGCAGGCCGCCGCTTCGAACAAGCGGACGCTGGGGCTGTAGCCGGCGCGGATCATGTCCTCGCGCGTCACGTTCAGGGTGAAGCGGCTCGCCGCGTAGAAGGCGGGATGGTCGGCCGGGGGCACATGGTGCAGCCGTTCCACATTCGCCGGCCAGACGATGTCGTCGGGATATTGCGGCCCGGCGACGACGAAGCGCAGCTCCGGCGCCCGCCTCGCCGGCTCCAGCAACAGGCGGTCCAGCGTCGGCTGGCGGTCGATGCTGTAGGTGCCGAGATAGCTGAGATCCCAGCGCTTGGGCACCGGCAGCGGCGCATAGGCCTCCGCATCCACCGAGCAATAGAGCGCCCTTGCCGCTGGTGAGCCGTACCGTTCCATCAGCCGGTCGAGCGTCGGCCCGCCGGTGAAGGAGAAATACACATCGAAGCCGGGGATGACCTCCGGCGCGAGATACTCGTAATCGCCGCGTTCCAGCTTCGCCAGGGTCACCGGCGTGTCGATGTCGTAGAAGGCGACGACACCCCGCGCGGTCTCCTGCGCCCAACGCCCGACCGCGACACCCTCCGGCACATAGGATCCGACCAGCACCGCATCCGCCCCGGCCACCGCGGCGGTGAAACGCTTCAGATCCTCAAGGTCGCTGTAGAAGGCGAGTTCGCACCAACCCGGATTCGGCAGGTCGCGGTTGTTCGCGTACCAGGGAACGTCCCGCTCCAGGAACAGGATCTCGTGCCCGCGCGCGGCGAAGGACTTCAGCAGCGCGCGGAAGGTGGTGGCATGCCCGTTGCCCCAGGAGGAGGACAGGCTGAGCCCAAGGACGACCAGCTTCATGCCGCACTCCGTTCCCGGCGGGCGGCCAGCGCGCCGCGCAACAGCTGGTCCACCTCGACCGCACGGCGGGCATAGGTGTGGCCGGCCAGGATGCGGCGGCGCGCCGCCTCGCCGATGGCGCGGGAGCGTTCAGGCGTCAGCGCGCGCAGATGCTCGGTCACGTCCTGCCCGTCGCGGGCGACCAGCACCTCCTCGTCCGGGGCCAGGAACAGTTCCACCCCCTCCCAGGCATCGGTGATCAGGCAGGCGCCGGCGCCGGCCGCCTCGAACACGCGGGTGGCGGGGGAGAAGCCGACCTCCGCCATGCTGTCGCGGGCGATGTTCAGCACCGCCTTGGCCGAGCTGTTGAAGGCGTTGTGATCGGCGGTGCCGACATGGCCGATGTGGGTGACGTTGGCCGGCAGGCCCTTGGTCTCCCAGCCGCTGCCGCCGATGATGTAGCGGGCATCCGGATTGCGCGCCGCCGGCTCCAGGAAGAAGCGCTCCACCCGCGCCTCGCGGTCGGGCAACCGGTTGCCGAGGAAGTTCAGGTCGGCGCGGAAGCGGTCCTGCGGCGGCACCGGATGGTGGGTGGACGGATCCAGCGCGTTGTAGACCGGCCGGCAGACCGGCGCCCCCATCGCCTCATAGGCCGACACCACCGGCGGACCGCCGCCATAGGTCAGCACGAAGTCCAGCTCCGGCAGGCGTCGGCGCAGCACATGGTCGGGCGCCTGCCGCAGCTCCGCCAGGGTCGCCGGGGCGTCGACGTCCCAATAGATGCGCAGGGCCTGCGGGTCGGAGGCATCCATCACGCCGTCCAGCAATTCGTCGTCGAAGACGCCGACGCCATTGGCCTTCACCACCACGTCGGCCTTGACCGCTTCGGCGATCACCGCACGGCAGGCTTCCGGCGTCGCGTCATAGACGACGACCTTGGCGTAGTCCGGCGGCTCGATGTCGCGGTGCTTCTGGCGGTCGAAGGCGTCCGGCTCGTAGAAGGTGATGTCCCAGCCATGCGTGGCCAGTTCGCTCAGCATGCCGCGGTAATAGGTGGCAGCGCCGTTCCAGTAGGAGGACAGCAGGCTGGACCCGTAAAAGGCCATCTTCATCGGGCGGACTCCTCAAGGACCGGTTCTTTTTCATTGCCGCGCAGGCTGCCGACGATGGACAGCAACTCGTCGACGCGATGGGCGCAGGTGTGGCGGGCGCGGATCGTCTCCAGCCCGTTGCGGACCAGTTCGGCGCGCAGCCCCTCGTCGCGGTCGACGGCGCGCAGATGGTGGGCCATCTCCTCGCCGTCGCGGGCGAACAGGAAGTCGCGGCCGGGGCGGAACAGCCCTTCCGCATCGCTCCACGGCGCACTGACCAGCGGGATGCTGCAGGCCAGCGCCTCGAACACGCGGATGGTCGGGATGCCCGGCAGCATTTCGACGTAGAAGCGGCGCGGCACATGGACGGTGACGCGGTGGCGGGCGAAGATCTCCGGCGCCCGCGCGTTCGGCAGCCAACCCCTGTAGGCGATGCCGTAACGCTTCAGCGTCGCCAGGGCATCCGCCGGATAGCGCACGCCGTAGATTTCCAGCGGCAGCCCGGCGGCCTTTGCCGGCGCGAAGAGGAAGCGCTCCAACTCCTCCGTCCGCTCGCCGTCACCCCAATTGCCGATCCACACCGCACCTTCACGTTGCCCTTCTTCGGCGGGCGGATGGAACAGCCGGATGTCGGCGGCCTCGTGCCAGACGAAGACGCGGCCTTCCCAACCCCAGCGGCGGTAGACCGCGGCCAGCGTCTCGCCGAAGGCCAGCACGCCGTCATAGCCGGACAGGTCGAAGGCGTTGATCGCCTCGGGGTCGCTGACCGCGCGGTGGTGGGTGTCGTGGAACAGCAGGGTGAAGCGGCCGCCGCGCTTGCGCGCTTCGCCTACGGCGGCGACCAGCGCCGGGTCGTTCCATTCATGGACGATCACCAGATCGGCGCCGTCGCAAGCCGCCTCCACATCGAAGCCCTTCGGCATGCCCTGCGACGACAGCTCCGGATAGGCGCTGCGATAGGCGTCCAGCCCGGACTCGCCATGGTCGGCCAGCAGGTTCTGCAGGCTCCAGGCGCCTTCCGGCTCCAGCACCTGCACGTCATGGCCGCGGGCGATCAGGTCGCGCAGCACCCCGCGCAGGAAATGGGCGTTGCCGTGGTTCCAGCAGGAGGCCAGCGAATGGGTGAAATAGACGATCCTCACGCAATCACCTCCGAACGCACCGGGTGCGTCACCGACCGATAGACGTCGAGCATCCCGGCGGTGAGACGGTCCATGTCATAGCGGGCGGAGCGGCGGCGGGCGGCGGTGCCGAGCCGGCGCGCCTCCAGCGGGTCGTCGAGCAGCCGGCGCAGGGTCGCGGCCAGTGCCGCGGCATCGCCCGGATCGGCGAAGATGGCGGCGCCGTCCCATAATTCGCGGAAGCTGGCGATGTCCGACAGCACCAGCGCGCAGCCGGCCTGTGCCGCTTCCAGCACCGTCAGCCCGAAGGGTTCATACAGCGGCAGCGAGGCGAAGACCGGCGCCCGCGCCATCCATCCGGCGACCGACGCACCGTCCAGCCGCCCCAGCGCCCGGGCATGGGTCAGCCCGACGCGGTGCCCGGTCGGGCTTTCCAGCGGCCCGGCGGCGAACACCGGCACGTCCAGCAACTTGGCCGCCGCGTCCAGCAGTTCGACGTTCTTGCCCGAATCCCACAGCCGCCCGGCGGTGAAGACGAAGCGTTCCCGCCCCATCGCTGCGCGGCGGGGACCGGCCTTGCGGGTATAGCGCCCGTTGCGGACCACCACCGGCGGCGCCACGCCGTAGAGTGCCGCGGTCGCATCGGCGAAGGCGGCGCTGGGCGCCACCAGCACGTCGCAGGCCCGATAGCCCCGGCGCAGCAGCTCCGTCCGCCAGCGGAAATCCTCCGGCATCCCGCCGCCGCGCACCGCTGCCCACCAGCTCGCCATGCAGGAATGGCAGACGCCGACGACCGGCATGGTGAAGCCGGCGTCGGCGGCCAAGGCCGGGCTGTTCAGATGCACGACATCGGGACCGAGCCTTGCTGCCAGATCGCCCAGCGCCTCCGCCGTGCGGCGCACCGCGGCCTCATTGGGGGCGGTCCAGTCGAGCGGCAGACCGGTGTCGATCAGCTCCAGCCCGTCCACCGCGGCGGCGGCGGCGACCTGATCGGGGTGGGGCGACGGTCCCAGCACCGCCAGCGTCACCCGTGTCCCCTGCCCCGCCAGTTCGCGCGCCAGATCCAGCGCATAGGTCCACACCCCGCCGACACTGTCGGCCGTCATCAGCACATAGGGGGGTTCCGCAGGCGGCAGTTTTCTTTGGGCACTTGTCAGCGGCAGGAGCATGCCGCCTCCAGCTCCGTCAGCGGCAAGGGCTCGTCCTCCTGGATGTCGCTCAGGCGTTCGAACTGGCCAAGGTAATGCTCGTGCGCCCGCTCCCACGCCCGGTCGTCCGGCTCGCCCCACAGGCGACGGTAATCGGGCGAGGCCGGATAGGGGTAGAGCGGCACCGGGTCGTTGGCCCACACCCCGGCGGCCAGCAGCTTCTCCCGCCAGGCCTTCACCATGTCGGCATCGTCGCCGGCCACGGCGATCAGATTGGCCTGGACGAAGGGCACGCTGCGCCGGGCATGGATCAGCCGGTCGGCCAGATCGTCGGTGCTCATCCGGCATTTCTTGTCGAGCGAGGCGCGGCCTTCCTCGGTCAGGCTTTCCACCCCGGCCTCGATCGACACGCAGCCGGCAGCCCCCAGCAGGTCGAGCATTTCCGGCTTCCACAGATCGATGCGCGTCTGCACGCCGAACTCGATGGGCCGCTCGACCAGCGCTTCCAGCAGGTCGCGCCGGGGCAGGAAGATCTCGTCGATGAAATAGACGTAGCGCACACCGGCCGCGATCAGCCCGTCGATCTCCTCCAGGATGATGGCTGTGTCGCGCCGCCGGTACTGGTCGCGGAAATCGATCTTGGCGCAGAAGCTGCAGTTGTAGGGACAGCCGCGCGACGCCTCCACCTCCGCCCCCGGCCCGACCGGTTCGGTACCGTAACGGTGGTGGTGGTGCGGGTGGCGCTGCAGCCACTCAACAGGCCAGGACAGCGCCGGCAAGTCGGTGAAGCGCGTGGCATGCGGTCCGCCGGTCACCACCAGATCGCCGTCGCGATGGAAGGCCAGCGACGGAATTTCTTCCAGCGCCGCAGCTTCCGCCAGCTTGGCGACGATCTCCTCACACTCCCCGCGCACCACCAGATCGACGCCGAGCTTGCCCAAGGTCGGCGCCGGGGTGGTGGAACCGTGCGGGCCGACCGCGACGGTTCGCCCGCCGCGCCCGCCCAGCGCTGTCAGGAACTCGCGCGGCACGCGCAGTTCCGGCTGGGCGCAGCGCCAGAACAGGTAGGTCGGCGCCGTGGTCAGCACGGTCATGCCGGGCGTAAAGGCGGCGACCCGCTCCGCCATCTCCGCGTTCGACAGGCCGTCCAGCGCGCCGTCCAGCAGCAGCACCTCGTGACCGGCCCGCTCCAGCAGCGCCTTGCTATACCCCAGCTCCAGCGGCAGATGCGCTTCGCGGCATCCGAAATAGATGCTGTGGTCGAAGCTCCAGGCCGGGTTGACCAGCGCAACCCTCATCAGGCGGCCTCCACCGAAGGGGCGGCTTCCGGAACGCCGCTCTTCTCGGCCCGCAGCCATTCGGCCAGCAGCGCCACGCCGCGCTTCCAGTCGGTCGGCTCGGCCAAGCCCAAAGCCTGCCGCGCCGCGCGGGTGTCCGACACGTAATAGCGCTGGTCGCCGGCCCGCCAGTCGCCGAAGCCGACCTCCACCTTGCGCCCCATCAGATATTCGATATGGGCGATCAGCTGGCGCAGGCTGATGGCGTTCGCCGCCCCGCCGCCGAGATTGAAGGCATGGCCCTTCACCTGCTCGATCCGTTCCCAGGCGGAGACATAGGCCTGCACCGCATCGGCGGCGAACAGCACGTCGCGCACCTGCCGGCCGTCGCCGTAGATGGTGATCGGCTCGCCGTTCAGCGCGCGGATCAGGAAATGGGCGACCCAGCCCTGATCCTCGGTCCCCATCTGGCGCGGGCCATAGATGCAGCTCATCCGCAGCACCGCCGTCGGCAGGTCGAAACTGCGGGCGTAATCCAGCACATACTGGTCCGCCGCGCCCTTGGAGCAGCCATAGGGGGTGTGGAAGTCGAGCGGCCGCACCTCCGCCACGCCATGCGCGCGGATCGCCGGGTCGACCGGCGCATAGGCGTCGTCCACCAGCTCCAGGGCCACGTCGGCGAGGTCGCCATAGACTTTGTTGGTGCTGGCGAAGATCACCGGCGTCCGCCTGCCCTGGCGGCGCACCGCTTCAAGCAGGGACAGGGTGCCGCGGATGTTCACTTCGAAATCGTCGATGGGATCGACCATGCTGGTGGTCACCGCGACCTGGGCGGCCAGATGGAACACCGCCTTGGCGTCCTTGGCGGCATCGGCCAGCGCCTGTTCGTCGCGCAGGTCGGCGGTGACGGCGCTGATGCGCGACGGGTGGCGGGCCTGCAGCCAGCGCAGGTTCCGCTCCACCCCCGGACGGCGCAGCGCGTCATAGATCAGCACGTCATGCCCGTCCGACGCCAAGCGGTCGGCAAGGTTCGATCCGATGAAGCCGGCGCCGCCGGTGATCAGGACCGGAGTCTTGCTGCCGCTCATGCCACCAGACCCCGCTCTTCCAGCTCGCGGCGGGCGTCGGCGACGCGGTCCTGCGCCTCCTGCCGGGCGACCCATTCCGCCAGTTCGGCCAGACCTTCGGAGAAATTCTCCTTCCGGTCATAGCCCAGCACGGTGCGCGCCTTGGTCAGATCGGGGATGTTGTGGCGGATGTCGCCGGCCCGCGCCTTGCCGGTGATGTCCGGCGACAGGTCGGCGCGGCCCATCGAAGCGGCCTGCATCAGCGCCACCTCCTCCACCGTCCGCTCCTCGCCGGAGCCGATGTTGAACACCTCGCCGTTGGCAGCCGGATTGTCCAGCGCCAGCAGGAAGGCACGGGCGACGTCGCGGACATGGACGAAGTCGCGGCGCTGCTGCCCATCTTCGAAGATCATCGGGCGCTGGCCGTTGGCGATGCGCGAGGCGAAGATCGCCAGCACGCCGGTGTAGGGGTTCGACAGCGCCTGCCCCGGCCCATAGGCGTTCCACAGGCGAAGGGCCGAGCCCTCCATCCCGTACTGCGCGGTCAGCGTCAGGGTCAGCCGCTCCTGCACATATTTGCCGATGGCGTAGACCGATTTCAGCGCCGGGCGCTTGCTTTCCGGCGTGCGCACCGGCACCAGCGGCCGGCCCTGCCGGTCGAGCGGGTCCCAGCTGCCGTCGGGGTTGCGGGCGCCGCGGACGAGGTCCTCCATCAGCGTGCCGTCGGCGGTGCGGTACAGCCCTTCGCCATAAATGCTCATGGACGAGGCGACGACGACGCGGCGCACCGGCTTGTCGATCAGGCGCTGGAACAGCACGGCGGTGCCGTAGTCGTTCACCGAGGTGTAGCGGTCGACCGCATACATGCTCTGCCCGACGCCGACTTCGGCCGCGAGGTGGATCACCGAATCGACGCCTTCCAGCGCACGGGCGACCATGTCGTCGTCACGCACATCGCCGACCAGCAGTTCCACGTCGGCGTCCAGTTCGTCGGGACGCTGCCGCTTGGGGTGCACCTGTTCGATCAGACTGTCGAGCACCCGGACGCGGTCGCCGCGGGCAAGCAGAGCCTTGGCGACATGGCGGCCGATGAAGCCGGCGCCGCCAGTGACGAGAACGGTCTCTCCCACAAGTCCCTCCGAGGATTTCGATACGATTCTTGACGTTGACGTGCGGAAACAGAGGGCCAGGGCCTGCGGACATCGACACCGCGAGCCCCCCGCCGATCTCCGCAAGTTGCCCAGGGCACCCTGTGCGGTTTTATTTCGGGACCGACTCGCAACTCCTTGGCGGAGTCACGACGGCCGCACTGTCGACGTTAACACCGCCGTTAAAAATTGCGCACCTTGTCCAAAAGGCGTGCCACCAACGACCGATCTTCCGATGATTCCTTTTCATGTCTACAAATAACCATGCTCCGTGGAGCGACGTGCATTTAAGGATGGGAGAGCTCCGTGACTGGTAAAAAGCTCCGGGTAGCAATCGCAGGCGTCGGAAATTGTGCATCGTCTTTTGTGCAAGGGATATGCTATTACGCCGATGCCAAAGCCAATGAGCCGCCCCCGGGGCTTATGACTGTCGATCTTGGCGGGTATCACGTTGGAGACATCGAGATCTCTGCGGCCTTCGATGTTGCAGCATCGAAAGTCGGGTTCGATGTCGGAGAGGCTATTTTCGCACCTCCCAATAATACTTTCCGCTTTGCCAAGCCCCCGCGCTTCGGCGTGCCGGTGGAGCGGGGTCCGACGCTGGACGGCATCGGCAAATATCTGGCCGGCGACATCCCCGAATCGGAGCAGCGGCCGGTGAATGTGGCGGAAACCCTGCGCCGCACCGGCACCGACATCCTGGTCTCCTACCTGCCGGTCGGGTCGCAGCAGGCCACGGAATTCTACGCCGAACAGGCGCTGGAGGCCGGCTGCGCCTTCGTCAACTGCATCCCGGTCTTCATCGCCTCCAACCCGGTCTGGGCGCGGCGCTTCGCCGAGCGCGGCCTGCCGATCATCGGCGACGACATCAAGAGCCAGGTCGGCGCCACCATCGTCCACCGCATGCTGGCCAACCTGTTCCGCGAGCGCGGCGTGCGGCTGGACCGCACCTATCAGCTGAATTTCGGCGGCAACACCGACTTCAAGAACATGCTGGAGCGCGAGCGTCTGGAATCGAAGAAGATCTCCAAGACCCAGGCGGTCACCAGCCAGCTCGACGTGCCGCTCGATCCGGACGACGTGCATGTCGGCCCCAGCGACCATGTGCCGTGGCTGACCGACCGCAAATGGGCGCATATCCGGCTGGAAGGCACCACCTTCGGCGGCGTGCCGCTGTCTGTGGAGTTGAAGCTGGAGGTCTGGGACAGCCCCAACTCGGCCGGCATCGTCATCGACGCGGTGCGCTGCGCCAAGCTGGCGCTCGACCGCGGCATCGCCGGCCCGCTGGTCGGCCCCTCCAGCTATTTCATGAAGTCGCCGCCCGAACAGTTCACCGACAATGAAGCACGGGAACGCACGCTGCGCTTCATCGCCGGGGAGCCTCTTGAGACCAAGCCGACCCGCCTGATGTGAGCGTCGGCATGGAAACCATCTTCATCCTGGTGCGCCACGGTTCGCACGACCGGCTGGGCTCGGTCCTGTGCGGCCGCATGGCCGGAGTGACGCTGAGCGCCCAAGGCTTGGTGGAGGCCGAGTCGCTGGCCGACCGCCTGTCGTCACAGCGCCTGACCGCCGTACTGTCCAGCCCGCTGGAACGCGCCGTCGAGACCGCCACCCCCATCGCGGAGCGGCAGGGCCTCCCCCTGACCATCGAACCGGCGCTGAACGAACTCGACCTCGGCGCCTGGAGCGGCAAGCGGTTCGAGGAGCTGCATAGCGACCCCGCCTGGGACCTGTGGAACCGGGCGCGCAGCCATGCCCGCCCCACTCCCGGTGAGACTCCAGGAGAGTCGATGGCGGAGGCGCAAACCCGGATCGCAGCATTGCTCGACCGGCTGCGCCGCGCCCATCCCGGCGGCACGCTGGCGCTGGTCAGCCATGGCGACATCATCAAGGCGGCGCTGGCCCACGCCATGGGCCTGCCGCTCGACTTTTACGGACGATTCGAAATCAGCCCGGCCTCCCGCAGCGTTCTGATCGCCGGCGATTGGGGGCTGAAGGTCCACAGCATCAACGAGGGTGCGGCATGACGAGCCTGACGGCCGACCAGATCCGCGAACGCGTCGCAGAACTCGGCGACTGGTTCCACAACATCGACCTCAACGGCGTGCGCACGGCGCCCGACCACTTCCTCAACGACTATCCGAACGTGAAGTGGAAGCGCTTCGAGCATGCGGTGCCGAAGGATCTGACCGGCCGCACCGTCCTCGACATCGGCTGCAACGGCGGCTTCTACTCCATCGAGATGAAGCGCCGCGGCGCCGACCGGGTGGTCGCCATCGACTTCGACGACCGCTATCTGGCCCAGGCCAAATTCGCCGCCGAGGTGACCGGCCAGGACATCGAATTCCACAAGATGTCGGTCTATGACGTCGCCAAGCTCGGCGAAAGCTTCGACGTCGTGCTGTTCATGGGCGTGCTCTATCACCTGCGCCACCCGCTGCTGGCACTGGACCTGATCCACGACCATGTCGCCAGGGATCTGATGATCTTCCAGTCGATGCAGCGCGGCTCGGCCGAGGTGGCGCCGGTGCGCACGGATTACGACTTCTTCGAACAGGATCACTTCGACGATCCCGGCTATCCGAAGCTGCATTTCATCGAACACGACTACGCCCGCGACTGGACCAACTGGTGGGCGCCGAACGCGGCCTGTGCCGAGGCGATGCTGCGCAGCGCCGGCTTCGCCATCACCGAGCATCCGGAACGCGAGGTCTATGTCTGCCGCCGGGTCGACCGCCCGACGGAGGCGGGGGCGGTCTATCCCGCCCAGCCGAAAGAAGACGCCGTGAAGAAAGGGACCGTGGGATGATCGAAGCCGCCAAGATCTGGAACGAGCCGAACAACAAGTCGCACTGGGATCCCAACCTCGACCCCGAATGGGACCTGTTCGCCCGCATGACAATCCTGGCCGGACAGGCGATCCGGGCGGAGAATTCCACCATCACCCGCGTGCTGGGCGGCATGTCTCCCATCGACCCGTCCTTCGTCCGCCGGCTCGACGAGCGCGGCGTGCTCGACGAGGTGGACGTGGTGGCGGTCCACGGCTTCCCGCTCGACTGGAATCTCTGGCAGATCCACGACTGGCCGAACAAGATCGACGAGATCCGCGCCGTCACCGACAAGCCGGTCTGGGTGACTGAGGCCGGCGTGTCCTCCTTCGGCGCCGAGGAGGTCCAGGCCTGGGGCGTCAAGCGCACCGCCGAACTGCTGATCGGCAAGGTGCCGCGCATCCACTGGTACAGCCTGTACGACCTGCCCAGCCATTGGGAGGCCACCACCCGCCACAAGGAGGCGGAAGGGTCGTCCTACTATCGCCACTTCCACATGGGGCTGCTGCGCGCCGACGGCATGCCGAAACCGGCGGTGGAGGCCTTCGCCCCCTATGCCGGGCAGATGGGCATCTGCCAGTGGTTCCATTACGAGGATCACCGGCTGGATGACGCGGTGGCCTGGCTGAAGCGGCTGGGAGTGCGGCACCTGCGCACCGGCCTGTCCTGGGCCGACAGCTTCCGCCCCAACGCGCTCGACTGGTTCGACCGCCAGATGGAGGCGCTGGCCGATTTCGACGTGACCGTCACCTTCTGTTTCACCCCCGAACACCGCGGCGTCGAACCCCACCACACCAGCCCGCCCCAGGTGGCGGAGGAGTTCGCCGAGTTCTGCGCCGCCATGATCCGCCGCTACGGCACCACGCGGACGGCCGATTCGGCGGCGTCGATGGCGGCGGTGGGGTAAGCCCTCGAGCGGTTCCGATGGAACGGTCACGGGGCCGCGGCTCTCCGCAGGATCGGTGCAGTCCATCGCCGCGACGGTGATGCCACGGGACGACCCGCCTTCGCCGATTGAAGGCGGGATCCTCGCGGCCGAAATGCGGTCTGGCGCGTTCAGACAGTGGACGTGAACGCGACAGACCCGGACGGACGGTCGATGGACAAACCGGCAGAGCGGCGGCTTCAGGACAGGCGCCGGGCGAAACCTTCCCTACGCAAGGGTCGGCTGCTCCATGTCCGTTCCGGCCTGTCGGCGGAAAAGACGCTGCTGGTGCGCATCGGCATCGTCATCGTGCTGCTCACGCTGGTCATCGCGGTGTTCTGGTTCGACCGCGACGGGCTGAGGGACAATCTGGACGATCACATCAGCTTTCCGGACATCCTCTATTTCGCCATGATCACGGTGACCACCGTCGGCTATGGCGACATCGTGCCGGTCAGCCACACCGCCCGCCTGATCGACGCCTTCGCCGTCACGCCGATCCGCATCTTCATCTGGTTCATCTTCCTCGGCACCGCCTACGAGTTGGTGGTGCAGAGGATCGTGGAGGAATTCCGCTTGAGCCGCATTCAGAAGCAGTTGCAAGACCACATCGTGCTGTGCGGCTTCGGGCACAGCGGGTTCATCGCCGCACAGGAAACCGTCGCGAAGGGCCATCCCGCCGACCGCGTCGTCGTCATCGACGATTCGGAGGACCGCATCCATCTGGCGGCCGAAGCCGGTTTCGTCGGCCTGCTGGGCGACGCCACCAGCGAGGACACGCTGATCAAGGCCTGCGTCGGCAAGGCCAAGGCGGTGATCGTCAGCACCGGGCGCGACGACACCACCATCCTGGTGGTCCTGACGGTGCGCCACCTGTCCGCCGCCACCAAGATCGTCGCCAGCATCAAGCAGGAGGAGAACATCAAGCTCGCCAACCTCAGCGGCGCCGATCTGGTGGTGTCGCCGCCCAGGATCGGCGGCTATCTGATGGCCGACGCGGTGGAGACGAGCCACGCCACCCCCTTCCTGTGCGACCTGATGTCGGCCGGCGGCAAGATGGTGCTGAGCGAGCGGCGGGCGGAAGCGGACGAGGTCGGCCGGACCATGGCGGAGATCACCGGCGGCATGGTGGTGCAGGTCCACAGCCATGGCCGCAACATCCCCTTCACCGAGCGCAACCGCTACATCATCCAGGCGCAGGACACGCTGCTGATCATCAGCCCGCCGGGGGACGGAAAGATCCCCTCTCCCGCTCACCCCCTGTAATGCCGGCCGAAGCGGTTGTTCAGAAAGGCGTCCAGCGGCACCTGTTCCTGCCGGATGAAGCCCGCCTGCGGGATGGAGCCCTCGCGCAGCAGGTCCAGCACGGCGCAGATGCCGGCGGCGGTGGTGACCTGGATGGCGCTCCAGCTGCGGCCGGCGATGGGCTTGCTGTAGATCTTGGTGGCGAAGGTCTCCTGCCGCAATTCGCCCTCCTGCATGCCGGTGGCGGTCGCCAGCACCAGAACCACGTCCTGCAGGGTCAGCGGCACCGCGGTTTCCAGCACGTCCTTCAGCAGGTGGCGCCGCTCGCCCAGCCGCAGGTCGCGGATCAGCAGGCGGACGATGTCGCGGTGGCCGGGATAACGCACCGTCTTGTAATCGAGGTTCCGCACCTTGCCGGCCAGCGTCTCGCACAAGGAGCCCAGCCCGCCCGAGGTGTTGAACGCCTCGTAATCGACGCCGTCCAGCGCAAAGCGCTCGTCGCCCTCCAGCGGCATCACCTCGTGCTGACGGCCGTCGATGATGGCCTCGCACGGGTTGCAGTACTCGTTGATCAGCCCGTCGGTGCTCCAGGTCAGATTGTATTTCAGGGCGTTGGTCGGGTATTGCGGCAGGGCGCCGACGCGCAGATGCAGGTTGTGCAGCTCGTCGAAGCGGCGGGCGAGGTCATGCCCGACGATGGAGATGAAGCCCGGCGCCAGACCGCATTGCGGGATCAGCGCGGTGTCGGCGGTCTCCGCCAGCAGCTTCACCTTGCGGGTGGCGGCGACATCCTCGGTCAGGTCGAGGTAATGGGCGCCGGCCGCGACGGCGGCAGTGGCGATGGCCGGGGTCAGGGTGAAGGGGCAGGCGCTCAGCACCGCATGCTGGCCGGCCATGGCGGCACGCAGCGAAGACGGATCCTCCACATCGACGCGCGTCACCCGCAGCCCGGCACGCTCGGCGCGGGACAGCAGCGCCTCGTCCCGGTCGCCGATGGTGACGGCGAAATCTTCGGTCTCGGACAGCAGCGTGCCGATCATCGACCCGATCTTGCCGGCACCCAGAACCAGAACCTTCATCGTTGCCATCTCTCCCGCTCCTCTGTTCAGCCTTGTGTGTTGGCGATTGGCTCGCACACAAAAGGTGTCGGCGGATGCGGCCGGGCAGAACCGGGCAATGCGCCGGGCGCGGTCGAGATTTCCGGCGGAATCACGGAATGGCCGTTGAAATGACGGATGCGCTTTATCCCTCGCGCCACCTCGGCAGCGGCGTTAAGGTCGCAGCCGGTTTTCCCATATCCGGCCCGCACCCATGACCATCCGCCAACTGACCGCCCCGCACGCCGTCCTGCTGGAGGAGCCGCAAAACGGCGTCCCCCAGACCAGCGAGATGATCCGCGGCGAGCGTTTCCGCATTCTGGAGGAGCGGGACGGCTGGCTGCGGGCGGAGAATGCCTTCGACGGCCATGCCGGCTGGCTGCCGCCGGGCACCCGGCATGCCGAGCCGGTCGCCCCCACCCACCGCGTGCGGGCCTTGCGCGCCGACCTGCACCCCGGACCGACGCATAAGGCGCCGCCGGTGGCAACGCTCAGCTTCGGGTCGCTGGTGACGCTGGATGGCCGGGCCGAAAACGGCTGGGTCGGCACCGACGACGGGCTGTGGCTGTTCGCGGGATGGCTGGAGCCGGCGGACGCCGCCCCGGCGGCCGACCACATCGCCACCGCCCTGCGCTTTCTGGAGACGCCCTATGTCTGGGGCGGGCGCAGCAGCTTCGGCATCGACTGTTCCGGGCTGGTGCTGACCGCCATGGCGGCGGCCGGGGTGGTCTCCCACCACAGCAGTGGGATGCAGCGCAAGGACGACCGGCTGGGGTCGTGGGTGTCCGACGATGGCCGCGATGTGGAGTATCAACGGGGAGATATCGTCTTCTTCCCCGGCCATGTCGGGCTGATGGTGGACGGGACGAAGCTGCTGCACGCCACCGTCTTCACCATGTCAGTCGTGATCGAGCCGCTGAGCGAGGTTGCCAAGCGCGCGGAGATCAATGGGGTCCGCCGTCCCGGCTAGGGCGTCCGCCGCCCCAACATGACGCGGACGTAGCGCCTCCCCGACCAGCAGCAGGGTCGGCCCCTTGCCGGCGGCCACTCCCTGCTCCGCCATCTCGCCGAGCGTCGTCCAATAACGCCGCTCGTCGGGCCGGCAACCATTCTCCACCGCCAGCACCGGCGTGTCGGCCGGCAGCCCGGCCCCGGTCAGCCCTTGCCCGACCGACCGCGCCTGTTCACGGCCCATATAGATCGCCAGCGTACCCTGCGGATCGGCCAGCCGCGCCCAGTCGGGCTCGAACCGCTCACCGTCGCGGCCATGGGCGGTGACGAAGGTCACGGCGCGCGACACCCCGCGCCTGGTCAGCGACAGGCCGGTGGAGGCGGCACAGCCAAGCGCCGCGGTGATGCCGGGGATGACGCGCACCGGAATGCCGAGGCTGTCGAGATGCTCGATCTCCTCGCCGGCGCGGCCGAACACCATCGGGTCGCCGCCCTTCAGGCGGACGACGCGCTTGCCACGCCGGGCATGGAAGGCGATCAGCGCATTGATCTCCCCCTGCGGCAGCGAATGCCGGCCGGACCGCTTGCCGACACAGATGCGCTCGGCCCTCGGATGGGCGAGATCCAGGATGCCGTCGCCGACGAGCGCGTCATAGAGCACGACCTCGGCGGCGGCGAGCGCCTTGACCGCCGCAACGGTGAGCAGGTCGGGGTCGCCGGGGCCAGCGCCGACGAGAATCACTTGCCCCCACCCTGACCCTCCCCCGCTGGGCGGGGGAGGGGATATGCGCTTGAGCGGGAGAGCGGCGGCAGTCCCTCCCCCGCTCAGCGGGGGAGGATAGGTGGGGGCACCGCCGCCAGCACCCGCGAACCGCGGGACCAAGAGGCGCGCCAACGCCGCGAGACCATCACGCCACTTCGCGCTGGTGAGCATGACGAAGCACCTCCTTGAGTTCAGGCACGCAGGAACCACAATTCGTGCCGGCCTTCAATGCCGCACCGATCTCCGCGACGCTGGTCAGCCGCCGGTCGCGGATGGCGCCGACCAGCCGGTTGATGCCGACGCTGAAGCAGGCGCAGACGATCCGCCCTTCATCGGCCTGCGCGCCCGGCGCCCGCCCGGCAAGCAGCCCGGCCCGCGCGCCGTCGTCCAGCCCATCCGCCTCCAGCAGACCGGCGAGCCAGCCGCGCGGCGGCAAACGCCCGTCGGCGGCGACGAACAGGCAGGCCTCCAGCCGGTCGCCGTCCATCCAGGCCATGCGCAGGCCGCCGCGCGCCTCGTCGCGGAACTCCACCGCCGCCCCGGCAGGGTCGAGGCAGGGCAGCCACGCCGTAAGGTCGGGAATCGCCCCCATCCCCGCCATCTCCACCAGATGCCCGCCCAGATTGCCGCTGCCCACCGCGCGCCGCGCCCAATAGCCGCCATGGGCGGGCTCCACCGGCCGGCGGGCCAGCAGGAAGGCGGTCCAGTCCGGCCGCCATGGTTCGACCGTCGCCGGCATCCGCTTCAGATCCGGCTGGCCGGAGACCGGGTCCACCGCCTCGTCGTCGATCAGCCGGCCGATGACGCAGGCGCCGGTGAAGCGGTCGGTCCAATGCATCGGCAGGAAGATGGTGCCTTCGCTCTGGGCATCGGTGACGCGCACCCGCGCCAGCGCCTCCCCCGCCGCCGTGGCGATGCGGGCCAGCCCGCCATCGGTCAGTCCCCGCGCCGCCGCATCCGCCGGGTTGATGTCCAGCCGAGGTTCCGGCGCATGCGCCGACAGCCGCGCCGACAGACCCGTCCGCGTCATCGTGTGCCACTGGTCGCGCAACCGGCCCGAGTTCAGCAGCAAGGCGCCGTCCGGCAGAGCGCGCGGCAGCGGCTTCGCCGTCACCGCCAGCATCCGGGCGCGCCCGTCCGCGGTGAAGAAGCGGCCATCGCCGAACAGCCGCTTCTGCGGCTCGCCGCCAGCGCGCCAGGGCCAGGGAAAGGGCGCCAGCGCGTCGTAACCGGCATCGTCCAGCCCGCTCAGCGCCCCGATGTCGAAGGCGCGCGCACCGCCATTCTCGAACGCCGACAGCGCGGCATGCTCGCGGAACACCGCGGCGGCGCTTTCATACGGAAAAGCGTCGGCGAAGCCCATCCGCCGCGCGACCTGGGTCATGATCCACCAGTCCGCCCGCGCTTCCCCAGCCTCCGCCTTGAAAGCGCGCTGGCGCGAGATGGTGCGGTCGGAGTTGGTGACGGTGCCGTCCTTCTCGCTCCAGCCCTTGGCCGGCAGGCGGATATGGGCGAAGCGGCCGGTGTCGGTGTCGCGGATGCAGTCGGAGACCACCACCGTCTCGCACCGCTCCAGCGCCCTGCGGACCCGGCCGGCATCGGGCATGCTGACGGCGGGGTTGGTCGCCATGATCCACACCGCCTTGACCGTGCCGGCCTCGATGGCGCGGAACAGGTCCACCGCCTTCAGCCCCGGCTTGTCGGCCATCCGCGGCGCGGTCCAGAAGCGGCCGACGCGGTCCACCTCTTCCGCCGTGAAGCCCATATGGGCGGCAAGCTGGTTCGCCAGCCCGCCGACCTCGCGGCCGCCCATGGCGTTCGGCTGCCCGGTGACGGAGAAGGGACCGCAGCCCGGCCGGCCGACGCGCCCGGTCAGGAAATGGACGTTCAGGATGGTGTTGACGGTGTCGCTGCCCTGGGACGACTGGTTGACGCCTTGCGAATAGACCGTCACCACCCGACCGGTCGCCGCGAATTCGGCATAGAAGGCGGCGATCTCCGCCTCGTCCAGCCCGCAGCGCCGCGCCACCGTCGCCACATCCGGCGCATCGGCGCGGGCAGCGGCCAGCGCCTCCTCCACCCCCTCGGCATGGGCGGCGGTGAAGCCGGCATCGCGATGGCCCCGGCTGTCCAGCCAAGCCAGCAGCCCGTTGAACAGCACCACGTCGGTGCCGGCCTTCAGCGCCAGATGGCGGTCGGCGGCATCGACGCAATCGGTCCGCCGCGGATCGACCACGACGATCCGCGTGCCGCGCTCCGCCCGCGCCGCCAGCAGCCGCTGGTTCAGAACCGGATGGCACCAGGCGAGGTTCGACCCCACCAGCACCACCAGATCGGCGCACTCGAAATCCTCATAGGTCCCCGGCACCGCGTCGGCGCCCAAGCCCCGCTTGTGCCCGACCACCGACGACGCCATGCAGAGCCGCGAGTTGGTGTCGATGTTCGCCGAGCCGATGAAGCCCTTCATCAGCTTGTTGGCGACGTAGTAATCCTCGGTCAGCAGCTGGCCGGAGACGTAGAAGGCGACCGAGTCCGGCCCATGCTGGGCGATGGTATTCGAAAAGCGGCGGGCCACCTCGTCCAGCGCCTCGTCCCACGACACGCGCCTGTCCCCGATCTCGGGATGCAGGAGCCGCCCGTCCGGCACCAGCGTGTCGGCCAGCGCCGATCCCTTGGAGCAGAGCCGCCCCCGGTTCGCCGGGTGGTCGGCATCGCCGCGCACGCTGACGGCGCCATTTGCCTTCACCGTCGCGATCACCCCGCACCCGACCCCGCAATAGGGACAGGTGGTCTTCACCTCCCGTTGTCCGCCGGAGGCAAGCTCCGCTCCGTCAAACATGGCCGCAGGCCTTGCGGCAGCCGCCGCGCGACAGCTTGGCCTCGCCGAGCGCGAGGGAGACGCTGCGCCCCTCGACCCGCACCGGAACATGGCCGGTGCGGCCCTCGTCGGGGGCGACGGCCTCGCCGGTTGCCAGCTCGATCACCCAGTTGTGCAGCGGGCAGGTGACGCGGCGGCCATGGACGATGCCCTGGGACAACGGTCCCTGCTTGTGCGGGCAGGCATCCTCCAGGGCAAAGACCTCGTCCAACGCCGTGCGGAACAGGGCGATATCGCCATCGGGCGTGCGGACGACGCGCGAGCCCAGCACCGGGATGTCGTCGATGCTGCCGACCTGGGTCCAGACGGTTTCCATAACGATGCTGTCCATGATCGGTTACCCCACTTCGGCGAGCAGATTGAATTCGTGACGGTCGACGCCCTTGGCGGCACGCTCCGCCCACGGGTCGTCCTGCGAGAAGGTCTGCGAGAACAGGAAGCGCGCGTTCAACGCCCGGCGCCGCTCCGGATCATCGACCAGCGCCGCCTTGATGTGGTCGAGGCCGACCCGCTCCACCCAGGGCGCGGTGCGCTCCAGATAGCGGGCCTCCTCGCGGTAGAGCTGCATGAAGGCGCCGGTGTATTCCAGCACCTCCTCCTCCGTCGCGACGCGGACCAGCAGGTCGCAGGCCCGGACATGCAGGCCGCCGTTGCCGCCGACATGCAGCTCATAGCCGCTGTCGATGCACACCACGCCCAGATCCTTGATGGTGGCCTCGGCGCAATTGCGCGGGCAGCCGGACACCGCCAGCTTGACCTTGTGCGGGGTCCAGGTGCCCCAGGTCATCCGCTCCAGCTTCACGCCCAGCCCGGTCGAATCCTGCGTGCCGAAGCGGCACCATTCCGACCCGACGCAGGTCTTCACCGTGCGCAGCCCCTTGGCATAGGCGTGGCCGGATACCATCCCGGCGGCGTTCAGATCCGCCCAGACCGCCGGCAGATCCTCCTTCTTCACGCCGAACAGGTCGATGCGCTGGCCGCCGGTGACCTTCACGGTGGGGATGGCGAACTTGTCGACCACATCGGCGATGGCGCGCAGCTCGGCGGCACTGGTCAGGCCGCCCCACATGCGCGGCACGACCGAATAGGTGCCGTCCTTCTGGATGTTGGCGTGGGCGCGCTCGTTGATGTAGCGCGACTGATAGTCGTCCCGGTACTCGCCCGGCCACGCACACAGCAGGTAATAGTTCAGCGCCGGCCGGCAGGAGGCGCAGCCGTCGGGCGTCGTCCATTCCATCGCCTGGAACACCTCGGCCATGGTCTTCAGCCCACGCTCGACGATGGCCGCCCGCACCGCGTCATGGCTGTGGTGGGTGCATTTGCACATCGGCTTGACCTTCGGCGCCGCGGTGAAGCCGTCGCCCAGCGTCACCGCCAGCAGCCGCTCCACCGTGCCGGCGCAGCCGCCGCAGGAGGCGGACGCCTTGGTGTGCGCCTTCACCTCGTCCAGGCTGGTCAGGCCCTTCTCGGTGATCGCCTTGACGATGGTGCCCTTGCAGACGCCGTTGCAGCCGCAGATTTCGGCAGAATCGGGCAATGCCGCGATGGCGGCGTTCGGGTCACCGGCATCGGCGCTGCCGAACCCCTGCCCGAAGATCATCGTGTCGCGCTCGGCCGAGATGTCGGCGCCATCCTTCAGCAGCGAGAAGTACCAGGCGCCGTCCTTGGTGTCGCCATACAGCACGGCGCCCAGCAGCTTGCCGTCCTTCAGCACCAGCCGCTTGTAGATGCCGCGGGCGGCATCGCGGAACACGATGTCCTCCGTCCCCTCCCCTCCCGAGAAATCGCCGGCCGAGAACACATCGACGCCCGTGACCTTCAGCTTGGTCGAGGTGACGGAGCCGGTGTAGGCCGCACCCTCCCCACCCGCGAGGTCATGGGCCAGCACCTTCGCCATCTCGAACAGCGGGGCGACGAGACCCCAGGTGACGCCGCGATGCTCGACGCATTCGCCGACCGCGTAGATCGACGGATCGCTGGTGCGCATCTGGTCGTCCACCCGGATGCCGCGCCCGCAGTCCAGCCCGGCCGCCTTGCCCAGCGCCATGTTGGGGCGGATGCCCACCGCCATGACGACGATGTCGGCAGGCAGTTCGCGCCCATCCTTCAGCCGCACCGCGCCGACCCGGTCCTCACCGACGATTTCGGCGGTATCGGCCCCGGTCAGCACCTCGATGCCCCGGCGCTCCAGCTCGCGCTGCAGCAGCATGCCGGCCGACGGGTCGAGCTGGCGTTCCATCAGCGTCGGCATCAAATGGACGACGGTGACCTCCATCCCCTTGACCCGCAGCCCGTTGGCGGCCTCCAGCCCCAGCAGCCCGCCGCCGATCACCACGGCGCGGCCGCCCTTCGCCGCCGCCGCCAGCATGGCGTCCACGTCCGCCAGATCGCGGAAGCCGATGACGCCCGGCAGGGTCGATCCCGGCACCGGAATGATGAAGGGCATGGAGCCGGTGGCGATCAGCAGCTTGTCATAGGGAACGACGCGGCCGGATTGCGAGACGACCGTCTTGCTCGCGCGGTCGATGCCCTCAACCGGCTCGCCGGTCAGCAGGGTGATGCCGTTGGCGTCGTACCAATCGCGGCTGTTCAGCACGATCTGGTCGAAGGTCTTCTCCCCCGCCAGCACCGGCGACAGCATGATGCGGTTGTAGTTCGGATGCGGCTCGGCCCCGAAGACGGTGACCTCGTAGCGGCCCGGCGCCTTGGCCAGCAGCTCTTCCACCGTCTTCATGCCGGCCATGCCGTTGCCGACCACCACCAGCCGTTCCCTGGCCGGACCGGCACTGCGCAGTTCTGCCTCGTTAAGTTCGACGGCATCGGATTCGACGGCGGGCCCGTTGTTCGATGAGAGATGCATGTCCATGGCGCGTCTGCCTCGTCTATCGTGTCCGGCCTGCTGCAAAGTCAGGCACGGGGCCAAAAAGAAAGGCGTCCGAACGGGCAGTGCCCCTGCCCCGCGAGTGGATCGCGAAGGCGGGCACACACCTGTTCGGACGCCGTTGTCCGGGCGGTTCGTCGTCGAACCAGGGCCGAGTCCGCGCGTCGTCGCGTGGGATCGGCCGATGTTGCGGGCACTGGCGACGTTGCTGGCGCCCGCTGTTGTCTCGCCACTCCCTTCGCAATCCGCGTGCCAATCCCTTCGCAAGCGGACGGTATCGGGAAAAACCCAGCGATTCCGCGGCTTCCCGCGCCATTCCGCACCCGATACCTAGGTGCCTGTTTTTGGATCATCCTTAGGTCTTGCACAAAGGATGACCAAGCGGGTCTGTGTGCGCCGCAAAAATCGGCAGACGGTGCGGTCACCCCGCCGGGTGCTTCATACCTTCCGCCGGGTCATAGCCAGATGAATCAACCGCTCCGGCCCATTTTTCGGCAAAACCCATCCTTTGGCATGAGGCTTGCGAAGAGGGAGGCCAGAGACGCGCCAACGACGGTGCGTGCATCCCAAGCGTCCAATGATGGGCCAGCCCCGGCAGTGTTGCCGACCCCGGTATCGACGGGCCTTTCAACAAGGCTTTTCCGGTCGATCCCGCTGGACGCTTTCGATGGCCAAGGTGCTCCACCACCATCTGCCCGAAAAACAGCCAGTCCGGGATTTGCCCATAAAATCGACACCCAAAATCGTCGATACCGGTGTCGCCCCACCCGACCGCTGGTCCGGATTTCAGAGATGGAGCAACCGACGTGGCCCAAACCTCCCACACCCTTAGCCGCCTTCTCGCATCCGCCGCTGCAGTCATCGCCCTGACCGCAGGCGTCTCTGCCATCGCCGCCCCGCTCGACGTGGAGAAGGACCAGCTGAAGCTCGGCTTCATCAAGCTGACCGACATGGCGCCGCTCGCCATCGCCGCCGAAAAGGGCTTCTTCGAGGATGAAGGCCTGTCGGTGACGCTGGAGCCGCAGGCGAACTGGAAGGTCCTGCTCGACCGCGTGATCTCCGGCGAGCTGGACGGCGCCCACATGCTGGCCGGCCAGCCGCTGGGCGCCACCATCGGCTTCGGCACCAAGGCGCACATCGTCACCGCCTTTTCCATGGACCTGAACGGCAACGGCATCACGCTGTCGAACGACGTCTGGCAGAAGATGAAGGCCAATGTGCCGAAGGGCGCGGACGGCAAGCCGGTCCACCCGATCAAGGCCGACGCGCTGAAGCCGGTGATCGCCCAGTACAAGGCCGAGGGCAAGCCCTTCAACATGGGCATGGTCTTCCCGGTCTCGACCCACAATTACGAGCTGCGTTACTGGCTGGCGTCGGGCGGGATCAACCCCGGCTTCTACAGCCCGACCGACGTGTCGGGCCAGATCGGCGCCGACGCGCTTCTCTCCGTCACCCCGCCGCCGCAGATGCCGGCGACGCTGGAGGCCGGCACCATCTACGGCTACAGCGTGGGCGAGCCGTGGAACCAGCAGGCGGTGATGAAGGGCATCGGCGTCCCCGTCATCACCGACACCGAGATCTGGAAGAACAATCCCGAGAAGGTCTTCGGCGTCACCGACGACTGGGCAAAGAAAAACCCCAAGACCCATCTGGCCGTCGTCAAGGCGCTGATCCGCGCCGCCCAGTGGCTGGACGAGAACAACAACGCCAACCGCGCCGAAGCGGTGAAGATCCTGGCCAAGCCCGAATATGTCGGCGCCGACGCCAAGGTCATCGCCAATTCGATGACCGGCACCTTCGAGTATGAAAAGGGCGACAAGCGCGACGTTCCCGACTTCAACGTCTTCTTCCGCTACAACGCCACCTATCCCTTCTATTCCGACGCCGTCTGGTACCTGACCCAGATGCGCCGCTGGGGCCAGATCGCCGAGGCCAAGCCGGATGCCTGGTACGACGAGACCGCGCGCAAGGTCTACAAGCCCGACGTCTATCTCCAGGCCGCCAAGCTGCTGGTCGAGGAAGGCAAGTCGAAAGAGGCCGATTTCCCGTGGAAGAGCGACGGCTACAAGCCGGTCGACAACGGCTTCATCGACGGCATCCCCTATGACGGCCGCAAGCCGAACGACTACCTCGCCAAGCAGCCCATCGGCCTGAAGGGCGACCAGAAGGTCGAGGGCGGTCAGGTGGTTGGGGGCTGAGCAGCATTGCCCCCACCTGCCCAATCCTCCCTCTCCCCCGCTCACGCGCAAACGAAGTTTGCGCTGACGCGACAGGCGGACCCCTGGTCCGCCGAAAGCGGGGAGAGGGTCGGGGTGAGGGGGATCCGCTTCGAGGATCTCTTCGGCTGCGCCGAACCCCCTCATCCTAACCTTCTCCCCAGGGGGGAGAAGGGACCTTGCCGAAGGGACACCCCGCCATGACCAGCCTGACCGACACCTCCGCCGACCTCGCCCGCGCCCAGCGCAAGGCCCGCCGCACCCACACCCTGAACCGCATCTCCTCCGCCCTGAACACCGTCGGCCTCGGCTGGCTGGCGCCGCTGCTGCGGCTTGCCGCCGGCGAGAATCCGCGCCAGCAGGGCCTTGAGCTGTGGCGCCAGATGGGCATTCCGCTGACCGCCATCCTGCTGTTCCTCGCCGCCTGGGGCTGGGCCGCCCCGCAGGTGCAGACCAGCCTCGGCGCCATCCCCGGCCCGGCCCAGGTGTGGGAGCAGGCGACGAACCTCTACGCCGACCACAAGGCCGAACGCGCCAAGGAAGCCGCCTTCTACGACCGGCAGGCCAAGCGCAACGCCGAGATCCTGGCGAAGGACCCGGCGGCGGAGGTCAAGACCCGCCCCTATGCCGGCAAGCCGACCTACCTCGACCAGATCGTCACCAGCCTGAAGACCGTCTTCACCGGCTTCCTGCTGGGCGCGCTGGTGGCGGTGCCGCTGGGCGTGGCGAGCGGCCTGTCGCCGACCGTCAACGCCGCGATCAACCCGCTGATCCAGATCTTCAAGCCGGTGTCGCCGCTGGCCTGGCTGCCGCTGGTCACCATGGTGGTCAGCGCCACCGTGTCGGGCAACGACCCGCTGTTCGAGAAGTCGTTCCTGACCTCCGCCATCACCGTCACGCTGTGTTCGCTGTGGCCGACGCTGATCAACACGGCGGTCGGCGTGTCCTCCATCGACCGCGACCTGATGAATGTCGGCAAGGTGCTGCAGCTGTCCGGCTTCACCATGGTGCGCCGCCTCGTCCTGCCCTCGGCCCTGCCCTACATCTTCACCGGGCTGCGGCTGTCGCTGGGCGTGGGCTGGATGGTGCTGATCGCCGCGGAGATGCTGGCCCAGAACCCCGGCCTCGGCAAATTCGTCTGGGACGAGTTCCAGAACGGCTCCTCCAACTCGCTCGCCAAGATCATGGTGGCGGTCTTCACCATCGGCCTGATCGGCTTCCTGCTCGACCGCGTGATGCTGGCGCTGCAATCCGCCGTCAGCCACAGCCCCGCCCGCTAAGGAGACCAGCCATGGCGATCCTGGACCTGAAGGGTGTGTCGAAGTCCTATGGCGGTACGCAGGTGCTGCGCGACATCGACCTGTCGATCGAAGAGGGCGAGTTCGTCGCCATCGTCGGCTTCTCCGGCTCCGGCAAGTCGACGCTGATCAACCTGATCGCCGGGCTGGCGATGCCGGACGCCGGCGAGGTGCTCTATCGCGGCAAGCCGGTGACCGGCCCCGGCCCGGAGCGCGGTCTGGTCTTCCAGTCCTATTCGCTGATGCCCTGGCTCAGCGTGAAGGAAAACGTCGCGCTGGCCGTCGACGCCGTCCACAAGGCCAAGCCGTCGGCCGAGCGCGGCGTGCTGACCCGCCGGGCGGTGGAGACGGTCGGCCTCGGCCACGCCACCGACCGCCGGCCGAAGGAGCTGTCGGGCGGCATGCGCCAGCGCGTCGGCTTCGCCCGCGCGCTGGCCATGAGCCCGGAGATGCTGCTGCTGGACGAGCCGCTCTCCGCTCTCGACGCGCTGACCCGCGCCAAGCTGCAGGACGAGATCGAGGCGATCTGGCGCAAGGACCGCAAGACCGTCATCCTCATCACCAACGATGTGGACGAGGCGATCCTGCTGGCCGACCGCATCATCCCGCTGACCCCCGGTCCGAACGCCACGCTCGGCCCCGCCTTCACCGTCGATCTGCCACGCCCGCGCGACCGCACCGCCGTCAACCATGACGAGGATTTCAAGCGCCTGCGCGCCGAGATCACCGCGTACCTGATGAAAGTCGGCGTCGCCCGCGGCACCGGCGGCGATGACGGCCTCACCCTGCCCGACGTGAAGCCGATCACCGCCTCGCCCCCGCCCAAGGCCTATATCGAGGCGATGGGCGGGCGCGGTATGGAGGACCGCTATCTCGAATTCACCCGCCTGACCAAGACCTTCGCCACGCCGAAGGGGCCGCTGACCGTGGTGGACGGCTTCGATTTGAAGATGCGCAAGGGGGAGTTCGTCTCGCTGATCGGCCATTCCGGCTGCGGCAAGTCCACCGTGCTGTCGATGGTCGCCGGCCTTGCCGACATCACCAGCGGCGGCATCATCCTGGATGGCAAGGAGGTGGACGGCGCCGGTCCCGACCGCGCCGTGGTGTTCCAGGCCCCCAGCCTGTTCCCCTGGCTGACCGCCTATGAAAACGTCATGCTCGGCGTCGACCGCGTCTTCCCCCATGCGAACAAGGGCGAGCGCGCCGACATCGCCCGCTATTACCTCGCCCGCGTCGGACTCGGCGACAGCATGGACAAGAAGGCGGCGGAGCTGTCCAACGGCATGAAGCAGCGCGTCGGCATCGCCCGCGCCTTCGCCCTGTCGCCCAAGCTCCTGCTGCTCGACGAGCCCTTCGGTATGCTCGACAGCCTGACCCGCTGGGAGTTGCAGGAGGTGCTGATGGAGGTGTGGGCGCGCACCAAGGTGACGGCGGTCTGTGTCACCCACGACGTGGACGAGGCGCTGTTGCTGGCCGACCGGGTGGTGATGATGACCAACGGCCCCAACGCCAAAATCGGCCATGTCCTGACCGTCGACATCCCCCACCCGCGCACCCGGCAGGCCCTGCTGGAGCACCCGCGCTATTACGACTACCGCGAGGAGCTGCTGAACTTCCTGGAAGGCGGCCATGCCGGAGTGCCGAAGAAGGCGGCCTGAGCCGCTTCCATCTTCCGGAAATCCCACCGAATAGGCATTGGACAAGCTGGCCCCGCGGGGCCAGCTTGTTGTTTTTCGGGATGACGGACGAGGGATCGAAGATGAAGCGCGTGACCCTGCCGGACGGCTCCGACGTTCCGGCTCTCGGCCAGGGCACCTGGATGATGGCGGAGGGGCGCGGCGACCGTGCCGCGGAGATCGCCGCCATCCGGGCCGGCATCGACCACGGCATGACCCTGATCGACACCGCCGAGATGTACGGCGACGGCGCCTCGGAGGAGCTGGTGGGCGAGGCCATCGCCGGCCGGCGCGACGGGCTGTTCATCGTCACCAAGGTTCTGCCCAGCAATGCCTCGCGCATCGGCACGGTGAAGGCCTGTGAGCGCAGCCTGAAGCGGCTGAAGATCGACCGCATCGACCTCTACCTGCTGCACTGGCGCGGCGGCGTGCCGCTGGAGGAGACGGTCGAGGCGTTCGAGCTGCTGCGCGAGGCCGGCAAGATCGCCCGCTGGGGCGTGTCGAACTTCGACGTCGACGACCTGGAGGAGTTGGCGGAGGTCACCGACCTGCACGGTTGCGCCGTCAATCAGGTGCTCTACAACCCCGAACACCGGGGCATCGAATATGATTTGCTGCCCTTCCAGCACACTGCGCGCATGCCGGTGATGGCCTATTCCCCCATCGGCCAGGGCGGCCGCCTGCTGCGCTCCCCCGCATTGCTGGCGGTGGCGAAGCGGCACGGCACGACCCCGGCCCAGGTGGCGCTGGCCTGGGCGT
Organism: Azospirillum lipoferum 4B; assembly: GCF_000283655.1. Classification (NCBI taxonomy): domain Bacteria; kingdom Pseudomonadati; phylum Pseudomonadota; class Alphaproteobacteria; order Rhodospirillales; family Azospirillaceae; genus Azospirillum; species Azospirillum lipoferum. Next base: position 386,558 of record NC_016624.1, read on the forward strand.
TGCGCCAGCAGGGCGTGATCGCCATTCCCAAGGCCGGAACCACGGCGCACGTCCTCCAAAACGCTGTAGCCGTCAAGCTGACCCTGACCGGGGAGGACATCGCGGAGATCGACAGGGCCTTCCCGCCGCCGAAGCGCAAGCAGCCGCTGGCGATGATCTGACGGCGGGCATCCTCACCCGCCGTCCTCACCCGTCGATCGGCGCCAGCAGGAAATCCAGATCGTCGGCGGTCAGCAGATCCTCCGCCGTCCGGTCCTGGTCGTAGACCGCTTCGCCCAGCCGGCGCTTGCGCTCCTGAAGCTGGACCATGCGTTCCTCCACCGTGCCGGCGGTGACCAGCTTGTAGACGAAGACGGGCTTGTCCTGGCCGATGCGGTGGGCGCGGTCGGTCGCCTGGTCCTCCACCGCCGGGTTCCACCACGGGTCGTAATGGATCACCGTGTCAGCGGCGGTCAGGTTCAGCCCGGTGCCGCCGGCCTTCAGGCTGATGAGGAACAGCGGCACCTCGCCGGCCTGGAAGCGCCTGACCGGCGTCTCGCGGTCCCTGGTGTCGCCGGTCAGCTCGACGAAGGGGATGGCGAGCCGGTCCAGCTCCGGCCGGATCAGGTCGAACATCGAGGTGAACTGCGAGAACAGCAGGATGCGCCGACCATCGGCCAGCAGCTCCGGCAGCATCTCCAGAAGCCGGTCCAGCTTGGCCGAGGACGCACCCTTCGCCACGCGCTTGCGGGCACTCTCCAGCTTCACCAGCCGCGGGTCGCAGCAGACCTGCCGCAGCTTCAGCAGCGCGTCGAGGATGGTGATGTGGCTGCGCGCCAGCCCCTTGCGCGCCACCTCCTCGCGCACGCGCCTGTCCATGGTCAGGCGGATGGTCTCATAAAGGTCGCGCTGGCTGTCGCCAGGCTCCACCGTCTCGACGATCTCGGTCTTCGGCGGCAGTTCCGAGGCCACCTGCTCCTTGGTCCGGCGCAGCAGGAAGGGGCGGACCCGGCGGGCCAGCACGCGCTGGCGCTCGGCGTCGCCATGCTTCTCGATGGGGGTGCGGAAGAGCCGGCGGAAGCCGGTGCGGTCGCCGAACAGCGAGGGCATGCTGACCGCGAACAGCGCCCACAGCTCGTCCAGATTGTTCTCCACCGGGGTGCCGGTCAGGCACAGGCGCTGGCGCGCCTCCAGGGCCTGCGCCGCCTTGTAGGACTGGCCGGCGGGGTTCTTCAGATACTGCGCCTCGTCGAAGATCGCCATGTGCCAGGGCTGGGCCGTCAACACCTCGCGGTCGCGCGGCAGCAGCGCATAGGAGGTCACGACCAGATCCTGGTCGGCCAGCGACCCATGGGCCTCCTTGCGCTGCGGCCCGTGCAGAATCACCGTGCGCAGGGTCGGGGCGAAGCGCTGGACCTCCGCCCGCCAGTTGCCGAGCACGCTGGTCGGCGCGATCAGCAGGCTCGGCCGGTCGAGCCGACCCGCCTCCTTCTCCGCCATCAGGTGGGCCAGCGCCTGCAGGGTCTTCCCCAGCCCCATGTCGTCGGCCAGGATGCCGCCGAAGCCATGGGCGCCCAGGAACTGCAGCCAGTCGAGCCCCGCCTGCTGGTATGGGCGAAGGGTGGCGTGCAGCCCCTGCGGCGGCGCCACCGCCGGCACGCCGCCCGCCTCGCGCAGGGCCCTGGCCATCGCGCGCACGGCGTCGGCGCCCAGCAGCGGAATGCCCGCCGCCGCCGCCGCATCCTCCAGCGCCGACAGGTCGCCCAGATGGGAGCGGCCGATCCGCAGTTCCCCGCCGCCGGGCTGCAGGCCGAACAGCTCCATCAGCACGCCGATCATCGGCTTCAGCCGCTCCACCTCCAGCGGGATGTAGCGGCTGTCGTCGATCCGCACGAACATCGTCCCGGACGGAGCCAACTGCTCCAGCACCGCTTCCAGGCCCGGCGTCCCCCCGTCCGCCCCGTCATTCTCCCGGCCGTCGTCGTCCAGGAATTCCTCACCGATCAGGTACGGATCGATCCGGGCGAGCGCATCGATCACCTCGCGCAGGATCGGCAGCAGGTCGATCCGCTGCCCGCCGATATCGACACCCAGCGACAGGCTGAACCAGTCGATGCCGGAGCCGTCCCCGACCTCGAACGCCCAATCCTTCGGCGCCTCCAGAACCTCGAAGGGAAATTTCGGATCGACGTCGACGGTCCAGCCGGCAGCCTTCAGTTCGGGCAGCACAGAATGGCAGAAGGCCAGCCAGATCGACCGCTCGTCGAACTCGTCGCCGGGCGCGGCGAACAGCTCATCCCGGACCAGCGGGCCGCCGCCGACGCTGAGCGGCAAAGGCGGCAGGTCGAGGCCGGCGTCCTTCAGTCGCTTGACCGCCTTCTTCTCCTCCGCCGGACGCCGCTCGGCGGTGACGAGGATGCCGTCCTCCATCCATTGCAGCGGCGGCCCGCCCCGCTTCCAATGCAGGCGGGTGCCGGCATAGTCGAACTGCAGGTCGGCGACCGCGATTTCCGGAGCTGCCGTGATCCCATAAGGCGAGTAGCCATAGGCCGAAGGATGGAAGCCATACAGTCCCGCAGGCCGCGCCACCCCCAGCCGAAGCACCGGCCGGGGCAGGACGCGGCGGCGCTCCGCCCGAGCCGGGGGAACCGGCAGCACCGGCAGGCGGTCGCCGAGCCGCTCCGCTTCGGCCCGGAAGGCGGCGACCTCCCCCGGCGGCAGCGGCGGGGCCGCCAGCAGCGCGGCCGCGACGTGCGGAGACACCGCCGCCGCCTCGACCGGGCCGCAGGCGGCCTTTGCCGGATCGACATAGAGCAGCGGCACGGTCGGCAGCACGACCGGCGGCGGAGCATCGCCGGACGCCGGCTCTATCGCGACGGCGAAGCGCTGGTTGCCGGCGCCGTCGGTCTCCCAGCGCGGCGTGCCGGACAAGGCGTCGCCGGGACGCAGCGGCTCGCCGTTGCGGAAATCCTGCCAATAGAGCCGCCCGGTGCGCAGCATGCGCTCGATCAGCCAGGGAGCGGTGTCGGGCGGCAGCAGAAACCCTTGCGAAACGGTCTGTCCGTTGCGCGAAACCGCCTTCAGCAGTTCGTGGTCGGCCGGAGTGACGAACTTGGCCGTGGCCAGGGTGTTGAACTGATAGGAATCATACGATTTGTCGTCGTTGGAGAACTGGCCGTCCTTGCGCAGGGTGACGGACATGATGCGGAGCAGCAGACCCCGCTCGCCGGGTCGCGGCTCGCCGACATTCAGCACATAGAGCAGCCGCTTGCGCACCGTGTCGGCATACCGGTCCGCGCCGTCGCGCAAGGCCGCCGCCGTCAGCCGCGACAGCAGGTCCCGCACCGGCGCCGAAAGTCCGGGGTCCGCCGCAGCCGCCTGTTGCTGAACGGCGGCTGCGGTCCGCACCGGCAGCGGTGCCGGCGCCCGTACCGGCGGGGCGGGCGGCAGCCTGCGGGAACGCTCGTCCCAGGCCAGCATCGCCGCGACGACATGCTTGCAATTGTAGCCCACCGGACAGTCGCAGTTGCCGTCCAGTGCGCGCAGCACGCCGTGGACGAGTTCGACGACGATCTCCTGCCGATAAAGCGCACGCCCCGATCCCCGCACCGCCGAGGTCACGGTCCAGTCATCGCCGGCCCCACGTTCCGCCTCGACCTGCTTGACGCGGCCGTCGCGCCAATATTGCCGGCCCCGCTCGAAAGCACCGGGCTCGGTCAGGCGGCGAAGGTCGGAAAGGTCGAACACGGGGCACGTCTCCTGTGGACCGCCGGGAGGTCTCCGGAACGGACGGGCGGCAGCTGGAAGTGGCGCATTATCGGCAGCCGGCCCCCCGGCCGCAAGCCGGGGCACGTCATTGCAAACCGCACCAGGTTTCCGGAGGGACACGACCATCGGGAAGTCCTCGGCGATCACCCCGCCGCGGCTCATGCACTGGCCAGCCCCGTGCACCCGACCGCGCTTTCGCGCACCATGAATACAGGGCCAACGGGCTGGATGGAATGCGGCGGATTGCCGGGCGTCGACCATTCCGCAAGATGGCTCTTGCCAGGGCCCAAAATGGTCGAGGCCCCAAGGGGTTGCCTTGGAGCCTCGTGAATGGTGGTCCCGACTGGGATTGAACCAGTGACCCCTACGATGTCAACGTAGTGCTCTCCCGCTGAGCTACGAGACCACGGGAACCTGAAACTGTCGCTCCAGTAATGGAGCGGGCGAAGGGATTCGAACCCTCGACCCCAACCTTGGCAAGGTTGTGCTCTACCCCTGAGCTACGCCCGCAAAGTGGCGCGAGTGACGGGACTTGAACCCGCGGCCTCCGGCGTGACAGGCCGGCGCTCTAACCAACTGAGCTACACCCGCGCTGAGGAGCGGCGCCTTTTACAAGACATCACCCCGATAGACAAGACCTAAACTCTACCCAAACCTTCAGAAGTGGTGGAGCCAAGGAGGATCGAACTCCTGACCTCTACAATGCCATTGTAGCGCTCTCCCAGCTGAGCTATGGCCCCACTATACTTCTGCTACCCTTCACCAACACTTGGAGTGTTGGTGCGCTTGGAGGGACTCGAACCCCCACGGCCTTTCAGCCACTAGGACCTGAACCTAGCGCGTCTACCAATTCCGCCACAAGCGCTTTCCCCGCACCGCGTTGGGCGCCGCGGGGAGCGCTTATGTAGCGGGATGGACCGCGCCCCGCAAGCAGAGAATTCACTCTCCGCGCATTTTTTTCCGGCGCCCATTCCGGCGGGCCAGAAGGGCCAGTCCGACCCCCAGCGCAGCACCCGCGGCGATCCCGGCACCGATCCGCCATGCCGTCCGGTTCACGTCGCCGAACAGCGTCACACCGCGCAGGATGGTCTCCGCCATCGGCTCCGGCCGGTCGGGGTCGAGCAGGCGTTCGTCCACCAGAGCCACCTCCGCCTCGCTCAGCGGTTCCGGCTCCAGCGGACAGAGCGAGCGGCCGGACGCGCGCATCAGCCGGTCGACGGTGGCGGTCAGCGAGCCGGTGCCCTCCTCCATCCGCTCCACCTCCGCCACCGCCACGCCCAGATGCTCCGCCATCAGCCGCGTGCGGACGGAACGGATGGCGCGGCAGTTCTCCGACTCCTCCTCGCGCTCGCCGGGCGGACAGTCGATGGCGAGGTCGCATTCGGTGTCCAGCCCCAGGGAGCGGTTGTTGATGTTGGACGATCCCACCCGCAGGAAGCGGTCATCCACCACCAGAACCTTGGCATGGACATAGATGCCCTGCCCGCCCTCGGTCACCGGGGCCAGGATGCGGAAGCGCCCGTGGGGATCGGCCTCGCGCAGGCGCCCGACCAGCAGCGTGCGGGCGCTGCCCATCGCCTCCTCCTCCACCCAGCCGGGGGCGCGTTCCGGGTTGACGACCACGATCTCCGGCCCGTCCGCCTCCGACAGACGGGCGGCGATGGCGCCGACGATGCGCTGCGAGGCGAAATACTGGCTTTCCAGATAGATGAACCGCCGGGCCGCGGCGATGGCGGCCAGATAGAGCGCCTCGATCTCGCGCACGCCGCGCTTGCCGGTCTTGTCCCGTCCTTCATCATCCGCCATCGGGTCGGTGCGGGCGATGGCGACGGGAATGTCGCGGAAGTCGGGCTCCAGGTCCTCCGGCCAACGGGCCTCGGTCGGCGGCGGCGGGAGCAGCGCCTCGCCGGTGGCCCGGCGCCAGCGCTCCCGCGCCAGTTCGCCCAGCGCCCGCGCCGCCTCGCCGTCGACGGCGGTGGTCACGTCGTGGAAGGGGCCATAGGGCTCGCCGCTCGGCCGCATGCGGCGGGGATCGCCGTCGCGGTGGTCGGGGGTGTCCCAGCGGTCGGTGGTCATGTCGATGCCGCCGCAAAAGGCCAGCGCATCGTCGATGATGGCGATCTTCTGGTGATGGCAGGCGCCGGGCGGATGGGCGGAATCCAGACGGAAGCGCAGGCGCCGGCTGCTCAGCCAGTCCAGCAGGACCAGCGGCGTCCGGCCGCGGAACGGCATCTTCAGGACCGCCAGATCCCATTTCAGCACATTGATGGTCAGCTCCGGCCGCGTCCGGACGATCCAGGACAGGAAGTCGCCCAGTTCGTTCGGCACGTCCGGAATCGGGTCCTCCGGTTCCAGCTTGATCCGGGTGTCGAAATCCCAGCCGATCAGCATCACCGTGTGGCGGGCGCCGAGGATGGCCTCCTTGATCCGGGCGAAATAGGCGGCGGCGTCGATGATGACCGCCATCCGGTCCGCCTTCGCCACGCGCCAGCAGGTCCGGCCGGGCACCAGGATCGGTCCCGCCGGGATTTGGCCAGTCGGGATTTGGCCAGTCGGGATTTGGCCGGTCGGATAAACGGGGCTTGGGCGGGCGGCGTCCGGCGTCGCAGCCATGTCGACCTTTCCTTCCGGCATGCATGGGGTTTGGCGATGGCAGCAGCGGAGCCGCTGCCGTGCCTTCGATGAACCCCGCAAACCGGTGGACGGTTCCCCGCTTTCCGCTCAGCCCGCCCGGAATCGCAGCTGCATGCGGTGCCGGTATGTCTCGCCGGGGTCCAGCCGGGCCGACGGGAAATGGCCGATGTTGGGGCTGCCGGGAAAACGCTGGCTTTCCAGCGCCAGCCCGGCGAAGCGCCGATAAGGCTGCCCGCCCTTTCCCACCACCTGCTCGCTGAGATAGCCGCCGGTATAGACCTGCAGGCCCGGCTGGTCGGTCGCCAGCTCCATCCGCCGGCCGCTGCCCGGATGCTCCAGCACGGCCACCGGGCGCAGTTCCCCCGCCGGCCCCTCCAGGCACCAGTTGTGGTCGAAACCGAAACCGCCGACCGCGTCCAAAGCCTCGCCCAGCCGCACCCCGCCGCGCCCCACTTCACCGCGCAGGTCGAAGGGGGTGCCGTCCACCGGCCGCACCTCCCCCGTCGGAATCAGGTCGGCGCCGACCGGCGTGGTGAAACCGCCGCGCACCGTCAGCCGATGGTCGCGAAGATCGCCCGAGGCATGTCCCCCGAGGTTCCAGTAGCTGTGATGGACAAGGTTGACGATGGTCGGCCGGTCGGTCGTCGCCGTCATGCGGATGTCGAGCACGCCGTCGTCGGTCAACCGGTAGCGTGTCGTCGCCGTCAGCGTTCCGGGATAGCCCTGGTCACCGTCCGGCGAGACGAGCGTGAAGGTGACGGCGTTCTCCGCCTCCTCCACCGTCGCATCCCAAATCCGCCGGTCGAAGCCCTCCGGCCCGCCATGCAGCTGGTTCGGCGGCTCGTTGACGGCCAGTTCATGGCGCACGCCGTCCAGCGTGAAGGCCGCTCCGCCGATGCGGTTGCCATAGCGGCCGCAAGTCGCGCCGAAATAGGCGTCGCTCGCCAGATAGTCGGCCACCCGGTCGAAGCCCAGCACCACGTCGGCGACGGTCCCGTCCTGGCCGGGCACCGTCATCCGCACCAGCCGGGCGCCATGGGCGATCACCGTCGCCTCCAGCCCGCCGGCGGAGAGGGTGAAGCCCTCCACCGGACGGCCCTCGACCGTATCGAACAGGAAACTCTCGATGGGCATCACGCCTCCGCCGGTTCGCCGCCGCGGCCGGCCCAGACCGTCAGCAGACCCTTCTGCAACAGGATGAAGACGAACAGCAGAACACCGATGGCGATCTTGGTCCACCAGCTGCTCAAGGTGCCGTCGAAGGTGATGTAGGTCTGGATCAGCCCCTGGATCAGCACGCCGACGAAGGTGCCGACGACATAGCCGTAACCGCCGGTCAGCTGGGTGCCGCCGATCACCACCGCGGTGATGGTGTCCAGCTCCACCCCCGTCGCCGCCAGCGAATAGCCCGCCCCGGTGTAGAGCGAGAAGACGATCCCCGCCAGCCCGGCCAGCAGACCCGACAGCCCATAGACCGCCACCGTCGTCCGCCCCACCGGCACACCCATCAGCTCCGCCGACTGGCGGTTGCCGCCCAGCGCATAGAGGTTGGCGCCGAAGCGGGTCCAATGCGCCAGCACCACCGCGGCGACCACCACCCCCAGCATCAGCAGGGCCGGCAGGCTCAGCTTCAGCCCGAAATCGAAGCGCAGCGCCATGTCGTTCAGCTCGCCATAGAGCGGGTGGTTGATCGGCACCGAATCGGTGGTCAGGACGAAGCCCAGGCCGCGGGCGATGAACATGCCGGCCAGCGTGACGATGAAGGGCGGCATCTGGAAGACATGGATCACCCCGCCCATCGCCGCCCCGAAGCCGCCGGCGGCGATCAGCGCCATGGCGAAGGCAGGGACGGGGTGCCAGCCGCCATGCTCTATCAGCACGGCCAGCAGCACGGTGGTGAAGCCGATCACCGCGCCGACCGACAGGTCGATCCCGCCCGACAGGATGACGAAGGTCATGCCGACCGCGGTGATGCCGAGAAAGGCGTTGTCGGTCAAAAGGTTGCCCACCACCCGCCAGGAGGCGAAGTTGGGGAACTGCGCCGCGCAGATCAGGAATCCCACCACCAGCACCGCGGTGGTGACGATCAGCGGAAGGAACCGCTGGAGTGCTCCGGTCATGATTTCGCCCCTCCGCTCTTCGGCGCAACCGGCGGCGCAACCGGCGGCTTGACCGCACCCGTCGGCTGCGCGCCCTTGGGGCGCGGCAGGAACAGGGTCAGCGTCGGCGACTGCAGCAGCAGGACGACCATCAGGACGCCCGCCTTGACGATCAGGTTGAATTCCGGCTTGAAGCCGCTCAGCAGGATGCCGGTGTTCATCGCCTGGATGATCAGCGCCCCCACCACCGACAGCACCAGCCCGAAGCGCCCGCCGAGCAGAGAGGTGCCGCCGACCACCACCGCCAGGATGGCGTCCAGCTCCAGCCACAGCCCGGCATTGTTGGCGTCGGCGCCGCGGATGTCGGCGGTGACAATCAGCCCGGCCACCGCCGCGCACAGCCCGCACCAGACATAGACGGCGACCAGCACCACCGGCGTGTTGACGCCGGCCCCGGCGCTGGACAGCCGGTTGACGCCGACCGCCTCGATCATCAGCCCCAGCGCCGTCGCCCGCACCAGCAGCGCCGTCACCGCCAGCACGACGACGGTGAGGACCACCGGCATCGGCACGGTCAGGAAGGATCCGCTGCCGATGAAGGCCAGCGCCGGGCTGGTGAAGGTGACGATCTGCCCCTCGGTCACCAGCTGGGCGATGCCGCGGCCGGCGACCATCAGGATCAGGGTGGCGATGATCGGCTGGATGCGCAGAACCGCCACCAGCAGCCCGTTCCACAACCCGCACAGCAGCCCGGCGGCAAGCGACGCCGCCAGCACCGCCGGCAGGCTCCAGCCCGCCCCGGTCATGGTGGCGGCGATGGCGCCGGAGATCGCCATGACCGCACCCACCGACAGGTCGACGCCGCGGGTGGCGATGACCATCGTCATGCCGATGGCGAGCAGCGCCACCGGGGCGCCGCGGTTCAGCACGTCGATCAGGCTGCCGAACAGCCGGCCGTCCTGCAGGCGGATGGCGAAGAAATCGGGGAACAGCAGCCAGTTGGCCAACAGCACGACGAGCAGCGCGCCATATTGCGGCAGATTGCGCGCCGGACCGGGAGCGGACAGCGTCATTGCCGCACCTCCACATTCGGCGTCTCCGACGCAATGGTATTCGGCGTCTCCGACGCAATGGCGGCGACGATGCGCTCCACGCTGACCTCCCCTCCCCTCAGTTCCGCCACATGGCGGCGGTCGCGCAGCACGACGACGCGGCGGCTGTAGGCGACGATCTCCTCCAGCTCCGACGACACCACCAGCAGCGCCATGCCGTCGGCGCACAGCCGCTCGATCAGGCGGATGATCTCGGCATGCGCGCCGACGTCGATGCCGCGCGTCGGCTCGTCCAGGATCAGCAGCCGCGGCTCGGTCGCCAGCCAGCGCGCCAGCAGCGCCTTCTGCTGGTTGCCGCCCGACAGCAGCTGGATCGGCCGCTCGGCGTCCGGCGTGCGGATATCGAGCAGGCGGATGAAGCGGTCGGCGATCTCCTCCTGCCGGCGGCGCGGGATCGGCTTCAGCCAGCCCTGCCGCGCCTGCAAGGCGAGGATGATGTTCTCGCGCACCGACAGCTCGCCGACGATGCCCTCCTTCTTGCGGTCCTCCGGACAGAAGCCGAAGCCGAGCCGTACGGCGTCGCGCGGCCCCGTCAGCCGCGCCAATCGGCCATCGACCGTCGCCTCGCCCTGGTCGGCGCGGTCCATGCCGAAGACCAGCCGCACCGTCTCCGTCCGTCCCGATCCCAGCAGCCCGGCCAGTGCCACCACCTCGCCGGGGCGGATGTCGAGGTCGAAGGGTTCGACGCTGCGCGACTTGCCGAACCCCTTGAAACTGGCGAGCGGCGGCCGGGTGTCGATCTCCTCCGGGCCGAGGTCGATGCGGTGCGCCGCCTCCTCCAGCTCCCGCCCCAGCATCATGGCGACGAGGTCGAGGCGCGGCAGGTCGGCCGTCCGCCGCTCCCCCACCAGCCGGCCGTTGCGCAGCACGGTGATGCTGTCGCAGACCTCATAGACCTGATCGAGGAAATGGGTGACGAAGACGATGCCGATCCCGCGCGACCGCAGGGTCCGCATCACCTTGAACAGCACCGCCACCTCCTGCGCGTCCAGGCTGGCGGTTGGCTCGTCCAGGATCAGCACCTTGGCCGACATGTCGACCGCGCGGGCGATGGCGACGATCTGCTGCGTCGCGACCGAGAAGCGCCCGAGCGGCGCCGTCACGTCGATGGACAGGCCATAGGGCATCAGAATGGCCCGCGCCCGCCGCCGCATGGCGCCGCGGTCGACCAGCCCCCAGCGCATCGGCTGGCGCCCCAGGAACAGGTTCTCCGCCACCGACAGGTTGGGCAGCAGGTTCACCTCCTGATAGACGGTGCCGATGTGCAGGCGCTGCGCCTCCTCCACGCCACGCGGCGCAATCTCCCGCCCCTCCAGCGCCACGGTGCCGCCGTCGCGCTGGTAGACGCCGGTCAGCGTCTTGATGAGCGTCGATTTACCGGCGCCGTTCTCGCCCAGCAGCGCGTGGATCTCGCCATGGCGCAGCGTGAAATCGACACCGTCGAGCGCCTGCACGCCGAGAAATGCCTTCGACAGCCCGCGGATCGCCAGCAGCGGAGCGGAGGGAGGAGCGGTTGACGCCGTCATGACGGACCTCGGCGGATGCGCGGAAGAAACATGTGAAGAATCCCCTCTCCCCCCCCGGGGAGAGGGTTAGGGTGAGGGGGATGCGCGGCGAGGATTCTCGGTATTGTCACGCGGTGGGTCCCCCTCACCCCGACCCTCTCCCCGGTGGGGAGAGGGAGATTTCAACCCCCGATCAATAAGCGTCCTTGCGGCGCTCATACTCCGCCTTGGCGGTCTCGGGGGTGAACAGGGCCGATTCCGTCTGGATCCACTTCGGCGGCGCCTTGCCGTCCTTCTTGTAGGCGATCAGCGCGTCATAGGCCGGACCCGCCATGTTCGGCGTCAGCTCCACCGTGGCGTTCGCCTCGCCTTCCGCCATCGCCTTGAAGATGTCGGGCACGCCGTCGATGGACACCACCAGGATGTCCTTGCCCGGCTTCAGCCCGGCTTCCTTGATCGCCTGAATGGCGCCGACCGCCATGTCGTCGTTGTGGGCATAGACGGCGCAGATGCCCTTGCCGCCATTCTCGGCCTTGATGAAGCTCTCCATCACCTCCTTGCCCTTGGCGCGGGTGAAGTCGCCGGACTGGGTGCGGACGATCTTCATCCCCGGATTCTTGGCGACGATCTCGTCGAAGCCCTTCTTGCGGTTGATGGCGGGCGACGAGCCGACCGTGCCCTGCAACTCCACCACCGCGCATTTGCCGCCGGTCTGCTTGGCCAGCCATTCGCCGGCCACCCGGCCCTCATGCACGGTGTCGGAGGTGACGGCGGTCATGTAGAGGCTGGGGTCCTTGGTCTCGATCTGGCGGTCGAGCAGCACGACCGGGATCTTCGCCTCCTTGGCTTCCTTCAGCACCGAATCCCAGCCGGTCGCCACGACGGGAGCGATGAAGATCGCATCCACCCCCTGGGCGACGAAGGAGCGCACGGCCTTGATCTGGTTTTCCTGCTTCTGCTGGGCGTCGGAGATCTTCAGCTCGATGCCGCGCTTCTCGGCTTCCGCCTTGGCGGTCTTGGTCTCCGCCGCGCGCCAGCCCGATTCCGATCCGATCTGCGAGAAGCCGACCACCAGCTTCTTGTCGGCGGCCTGCACCGCACCGAGCCCGATGAAGAGCGCCGCGGCGGCGGTGGCGGCGGAGATCACCCATTTCCTGGACATCTGTTTCACTCCCTGAGGGTTTATTGCCGTGCTTTTCGGATGGGGGCAGGCGGCGGAACGGGGCGCTGAAAGATCGTGATCGCAGCCCGGTCGAATTTGTTCGCGATGCCTACTTTAAGTACCCAAAACCATAACTGTCCAATACGATTCTCGACCGATGCGATGCTGAAAAGGATATGTCCGGTCGAAAGAACGGCCGGGCAGCGGAAGGCCGCCCGGCCGCAAGGTGACCCCGGTTCGAGAGAGACCGGGGCCGACGCACCCGAGGGAGAGCGCGCCGGGACGCAGCCGCCGCAGTGGGATGGAGAAAAGCACCGCGGCGGTGCGAAGCCGGGAGAAAGGCCAGGACGTCGGTTGGCCCCCTGTTGGAAAGCCAGGCCTTTAGAAGGCGAGGTTCGTCTGGATCAGGAACATGTCGCCCTTGTCGCTGTTGGCGGCGACGTCGGAGCTGAGCTTGAAGTGGTTGTACTCCGGCCCGACGCTGAAGCCGGGCGCGACGACATAGCGGGCGCCGACGGTGATCAGCTCGAACTTGCTGCGGCCGCGCACCGTCAGGTCGCCGGCGTCCTTGGCGTTCAGGTAACCGACGCCCAGCGTCGTGGGGCCGAAGGTGTATTGCGCGCCGACGGTCCAGACGTCCTGCTTCTCGCGGCTGACGATGCCGGCGGTGCTGGACTTGGCATAGCCGCTGTCGCCCGACCAGGCATAGCTGCCGCCGACCTTCAGCCCGCCATAGGCCACCGTCAGGCCGGCATGGGTGGACGACAAATCGTCGAAGCGCGCCGCCGTCGTGCTGGATTCCTTGGCCTTGCCGCCCAGGTAGAACAGGCTGGCATTGACCGCGACGCCGCCGAAGCTGTTGGCATAGGTGCCGCCGACCTCGTAGACGTCACGGTAGGCGCCGGTGCGGTTGGCCGAGGCGAGCGCCACCTTGGACCGGTTGACGTCGGTGCCGCTGCTGTCCGACGACGGCTGGTAGGAGGCGCCGAGCTTGAAGCCGGCGATCTCCGGCGTCCAATAGGTGGCGCGGGTGGCGCTGTTGCCGGAGATCAGGGCGCGGATGTTGCCGATGGTGACCGGCGCATTGGTCGCGCTGTTGCCGAGCCAGGAGGGGAAGGAGCCGTCGACGCCGCCGGTGCCCCAGTCGGACGGGGCGATGATGCCGCTGTCGTCGGAGGGCCCGTTCTCCACACCCATGTGGACGGTGCCGAAGCCGCCCTGCACGAACAGGAAGGCGCGGTCATAGCCGGTGCTGCGGGCGTTGCCGGCGCCGTTCTCGGCCAGCAGGCGCAGGCGGGCGCCGTATTCCAGACCGTTGTCGGCCTTGGCCTTCGGCGTGACCAGCAGGCGCAGGCGGTTGCGGAACTCGGTCGAGCGCAGGCCGGCGTCGCGGTCCTGGTCGACATAGCCGGCCTCGAAATAGGCATCGCCGCCAAGGACCACGTCGAACTTCGACTGGGCGAAGGCCGGGGTGACCCCCAGGACGGAGACGAGCGAAAGGGTGGCTGCGCCAAGCAGCAGTGCGGATCTCACCATCAGCGTTTCCTCTTGTTCCGGTTTGTTTTTGCTTCGATAGCCAGTGTCGGGAGCGGTCTTTCGGCAATGCGCGGGCGCACGCCGTGCCCGACCGTCAGGCCCGGCGCGCGGCCGGACCCGACAGCGTGTCCTGCGTCAGCGCTCCCTCTGACGCAGCCGTTGCGGGTTGGTGGTGCCGGTCAGTCCCGACCGGTGGTCAGGCCTGTCCGCAGGTCAATTCCGTCCAAGTGTCCCGTCGATGCGCCGCCACAGCCCCAGCGGGTTGCCGTCGCGCACCGCCTCCGGCAGCAGCTCGGCGGGAATGTCCTGGTAGCAGACCGGGCGCAGGAAACGGCGAAGCGCCAGCGTGCCGACCGAGGTGCTGCGGGCGTCGGAGGTCGCCGGGAAGGGGCCGCCATGCACCATCGCGTGGCAGACCTCCACCCCCGTCGGCCAGCCGTTCGCCAGGATGCGGCCGGCCTTGCGCTCCAGCGTCGGGATCAGCGCCGCCACCGCCGCCTTGTCCTCCGCGTCCATCTGCACCGTCGCGGTCAGCTGCCCTTCCAGACGTTCGGCGACCGCCTTCATCGCCGCGACATCCGGACAGCGGATCAGCAGAGAGGCCGCGCCAAACACCTCCTCCTGCAATTCCGTGTCGGCCAGGAAGGCGTCCGCCGTCGTAGCGAAGAAGGCCGCCTGCGCCTGGTTCGGCCCGCTGCAGGCCATGCCGCGCGCCAGCGCCGTCACCGCGCCGCTGCCGGCCAGCTTGGCGACGCCGGCGTCATAGGCGGCGTGGATGCCGGGCGTCAGCATGGTGGACGCCGCACTGCAGCCGATGGCCTCCACCGCCGCCACGACGAAGCGGTCGAGATCCGGCCCCTCGACGCCCAGCAGGATGCCGGGGTTGGTGCAGAACTGTCCGGCGCCCATGGTCAGCGACGCCACGAACGACTTGCCCAGCGCCTCGGCCCGCGAGGCCAGCGCCGCCGACATCAGGAAGACCGGGTTGATGCTGCTCATCTCGGCATAGACCGGGATCGGCTCCGGCCGCCTGGACGCCACCTCCATCAGCGCCAGCCCGCCGCGGCGCGAGCCGGTGAAGCCGACCGCCTTGATGCGCGGATCGGCGACCAGCGCCGTGCCGATCTCGTTTCCGGTGCCGAACAGCAGGGAGAAGACCCCCTCGGGCAGGCCGCAGGACGCGACCGCCGCCCGGATGGCGCGGCCGACCAGCTCCGACGTGCCGGGATGGGCGCCATGGCCCTTCACCACCACCGGACATCCGGCGGCGAAGGCCGAGGCGGTGTCGCCGCCGGCGACCGAGAAGGCGAGCGGGAAGTTCGAGGCGCCGAACACCGCGACCGGCCCCAGCGGGATATGGCGCTGGCGGATGTCGGGGCGGGGCAGCGGCGTGCGCGCGGGCATGGCCGGGTCGATGCGCGCCTCGATCCAGCTTCCCTCGCGCACGACCTGGGCGAACAGGCGCAGCTGCCCGACGGTGCGGCCGCGCTCGCCCTCCAGCCGGGGGCGCGGCAGGCCGCTTTCGGCCATGGCGCGGGCGATCAGCTCGTCGCCGATGTCGAGGATGTTCTGGGCGACCGTTTCCAGGAAGGTCGCGCGCTGGTCCAGGCCGGTCTCGCGGAAGGCGTCGAATGCGGCCCAGGCCAGGGCGCAGGCGCGCTCGACCTCCGCCGCGCCGCCGCCGCCGAAGGCGGGCTCCAGAACCTCGCCGCTGGCGGGGTCGACGGCGCGGAACTCGCCCTCGCCGCCGCGGTGGGCGCTGGCGCCGATCAGCATCTCGCCGGTGATGGTCATGATGGGTCTCCATTGTGGGAGGGGGTAGGCTGGCGATCGCCCCCACCCCAACCCCTCCCCCGCTGGGCGGGGGAGGGGGTAAGTGCTTATTCGGGAGAGCGGCGGCAGTCCCCTCCCCCGTCCAGCGGGGGAGGGTTAGGGAGGGGGCATCCGCTGCAAGAACTCAGCGCCCCCAGCGCAGCACCAGCGGATCGACCCGCCGCGCCGCGTCCAGCAGCCCCTCGCGGCTGATCGGGTGCGGGTTGGCCACCGGGTGGCGCATCGCCTCCGACTTGATGACGCCGCCCTCCTTCATCAGGATCTTCGCAGTGGCGATGCCGCACTGGCGGTTCTCATGGTTGATCAGCGGCAGCCAGCGCCCATAGGCCGCCACCGCCGCCTCGCGGTCGCCGGCCAGGAACGGGTCGACGATCTGGCGGATGCCGTCGGGATAGCCGCCGCCGGTCATCGCCCCCGTCGCCCCGGCGTCAAGGTCGGCCAGCAGCGTGATCGCCTCCTCGCCGTCCCACGGGCCCTCGATGGCGTCGCCGCCCAGTTCGATCAGCGTGCGCAGCTTGGCGGCGGCCTGCGGCACCTCGATCTTGAAATAGGAAACGTTGGCGATCTCCCGCGCCATCCGTGCCAACAGGGCGGCGGAGAGCGGGGTTCCGCTGACCGGCGCGTCCTGGATCATGATCGGGATGTCGATGGCGTCCGATACCCGCTGGAAGAACTCGACGATGCCGGCCTCCGGCACGCGGATGGTGGCACCGTGATAGGGCGGCATCACCATCACCATTGCGGCCCCCATATCCTGGGCGCGGCGGCTGCGCTCGGCACAGGCGCGGGTGCTGAAATGGGTGGTGGTGACGATCACCGGCACCCGGCCGGCGACATGGGCCAGCATCGTCTCCATCAGCACCGCGCGCTCGTCGTCGGTCAGCACGAACTGCTCGGAGAAGTTGGCGAGGATGCACAGGCCGGTGGAGCCGGCGTCGATCATGAAATCGACGCAGCGCTTCTGGCCGTCGAGATCCAACTCCCCCGTTTCGGTGAAGATGGTGGGGACGACGGGGAAGACGCCGCGGTACGGGCGGGCGCTGGACGGCATGGCGGTGGAATCCTTCATCGAAATCGGATCGGCATTCAGCGCGACGGGGAACCGAACCGCCCGGGCGGTAGGCCGCGGACGCCGGGGTCGCACTCGAACAGCGCCCCGGCCAGCGGCTCCTCGGACCGGCCGTGCGCCGCGGTGGTGACGAACAGCCGGTCGAGGTCCGGACCGGCGAAGACGCAGGAGGTGACGCGGGAGACCGGCAGGGCGATGGCGCGGTCCAGACTGCCGTCCGGGCGGAAGCGGCTGACGCGCGCGCCATCCCAATGGGCGACCCACAGGCACCCCTCGGCATCGCAGGTCATGCCGTCGGGGTAGCCGTCGGCCTCGCCGAAGCGGATGTGGACGCGCTTGCCCGACAGGCTGCCGTCGGCGCCGACATCGAAGGCACGGATGGTCCGCGCCGCGCTGTCGGTGTGGTAGATCGTCCGCCCGTCCGGCGACAGCGCCGGCCCGTTGGCGACGGTGTAGCCCTCGTCCACCCTGGTAACGGCGCCGTCGGGATCGATGCGATAGAAGCTGCCGGCCGGCGCCTCCTCCGCATCGTCCATGCTGCCGACCCACAGCCGGCCCTGGGCATCGGCCTTGCCGTCGTTCAGCCGGTTGCCCGGCCGGTCCGGCTCGATCCGCGCCAGTTCCTCGGCGATCACCGCCTGCCCCGGCTCCAGCAGCAGGCGGACCACCCGTCGGGAGCGCAGCCCGGCTATGAGGCCGTTGCCGTCGGCGCTCTCCACCAGCCAGCAGGCGGCGGCGTCAAGCTCCCACCCCGCCCGCGCCCCGTCGGACAGACCGTGGCGCAGGATGCGGGAGCCGCGGATGTCGACGAAGTAGACGGCATCCTGCCGCGGGGACCAGAGCGGACCCTCCCCCAGCAGGGCCCGGGCCTGCCAGACGCAACGCGCTTCCTGCGCCATGCCGCTTCACTCCCCCTCGCACCCGGTGGCCGCCCATTTCAGGATTTGCGCCGGCAGCCATTCCAAAATTTGTTGACGACCCGAACGATAAGAGGCCTTTTGATAATCGTCCAATACGAAGATGGGCGCTTGCGATAGCAAATATCGTATCCCGGCATCCCATAACCCGGTGACGGCGCCCGACCGGAGGCAACCACCCGTGACCCCGCAACGCTTCCCCCCGAATTGGTTCCAGAAGGCCCGGCTGAAGCTGCGCCATCTCCAGCTGTTCGCGGCGCTCGACGAACACCGCAACCTGCACCGGGCCGCCGCCAGCCTGAACATGTCGCAGCCGGCGGCCTCCAAGCTGCTGGGCGACCTTGAGGAGACGCTGGGGATCGAGCTGTTCGACCGCCATGGCCGCGGGATCGAGCCGAACTGGTACGGCAGCCTCATGATACGCCACGCCCGGATGATCCTCAGCGAGTTGCAGGAAACCGGCGAGGAGTTGAACGCGCTGCTGGCCGGGCACAGCGGCCGGGTGTCGGTCGGCACGGTGATGGCTCCGGCGGTGGAACTGGTGGTGCCGGTCATCAGCAGCCTGACCCGCGAGCATCCCGGCCTGAAGATCGGCGTGGCGGTGGAGACCAGCGACGTGCTGGCCGAACGGGTGCATCAGGGGGTAATGGATTTCGCCATCGGCCGCCTGCCCGGCCATTTCGACCCCACCGCATTCGATTATCAGGAGATCAGCAGCGAGGAGCTGTGCTTCATCTGCCGCGCCGGCAATCCGCTGCTGCAGCTCGGCCGCCCGTTGGCCGCCGCCGACCTGTCGGACGCCACCTGGATCCTGCAGCCGGTCGGCACGCTGCTGCGCGACCGGGTGGAGGCGCTGTTCCGCGCCGAGGGCGCCCGGCTGCCGCACAAGGTGATCGAAAGCGCGTCGCCGGTGATCTCGATGGCGATGGTGGCGGAGACCGAGTCGATCACCGTCTTCGCCCGCGCGCTAGCCCAGGTGTTCACGCCCGGCGGCTGCTACACGATCATGCCCTTCCACAAGCGCTTCAGCGTGGAGCCCTACGGCATCTTCTGGCTGAAGGACCGGCCGCTGTCGCCGGGGGCCCGCACCGTCCTGTCGGCCGTGCGCGCGGCGTCGGAACGCAAGATGCGCCAGCTCGCAGGATCGACGGCCGATATAGAAATGCATATCGGTTTGCCGAATAATCATATTTGACAGTTATGGGAAAACGGAGGATTGCTAGGGACACAAACCATCGCGTCCCACGCCGTCCGCGACACCGAAAGCGGGGGCTGCGAAACGCGTGCCGTAGAAACGGGGAGGATTCCGGTCCATGTCGTCTCGTAAGCGTTCTTCCTTCGGTTCAAACCTCGCCGGCAAACTTGCCGGCCTCACCGTCGGCCTGCTGATCGCCGCCGGCTCCGCAGCCGCCCCGGCGATGGCCCAGGACAAGCCGACCATCGGCATCGCCATGCCGACCAAGTCGTCGGCGCGCTGGATCGACGACGGCAACAACATGGTCAAGTATTTCCAGGAAAAGGGATACAAGACCGACCTGCAATATGCCGAGGACGACATCCCCAACCAGCTCGCCCAGATCGAGAACATGGTCACCAAGAACGACAAGGTTCTGGTGATCGCCGCCATCGACGGGACGACGCTGACCGACGTGCTGCAGAAGGCGGCGGAGCGCGGCGTGAAGGTCATCGCCTACGACCGGCTGATCCGCGGGTCCGCCAATGTCGATTACTACGCCACCTTCGACAACTTCCAGGTCGGCGTGCTCCAGGCCGCCTACATCGAGAAGGCTCTCGGCCTGAAGGAGGGCAAGGGTCCCTTCAACATCGAGCTGTTCGGCGGCTCGCCCGACGACAACAACGCCTATTTCTTCTACAACGGCGCCATGTCGGTGCTGCAGCCCTACATCGACAGCGGCAAGCTGAAGGTGCAGAGCGGGCAGGTCGGCATGGACAAGGTGTCCACCCTGCGCTGGGACGGCGCGGTCGCCCAGGCCCGCATGGACAATCTGCTGAGCGCCTATTACAGCGGCAAGAAGCTGGACGCGGTGCTGTCACCCTATGACGGGCTCAGCATCGGCATCATCTCGTCGCTGAAGGGCGTCGGCTACGGCACTCCGGGGCAGCCGATGCCGGTGGTGACCGGCCAGGATGCCGAGGTCCAGTCGGTCAAGTCGATCCTGGCGGGCGAGCAGCGCTCCACCGTCTTCAAGGACACCCGCGAACTGGCGAAGGTCACGGTGGGCATGGTCGACGACCTGCTGGCCGGCCGCACCCCGCAGGTCAACGACACCAAGACCTACGACAACGGCAAGAAGATCGTCCCCTCCTATCTGCTGAAGCCGGTCAGCGTCGACTCCACGAACTGGAAACAGGTCCTGGTCGACGGCGGCTACTACAAGGAATCGCAGATCAAGTGAGTGAGCGGCGCTGGAGCGGATGCCGTCCGGCACTCCGCTCCAGCGCACCGCCGGACCATGCAGGCGGGCGATCGGGGGTCATCCATGGACAGCATTCTTGAGATGCGCGGCATCACCAAGACGTTTCCGGGCGTCAAGGCGCTCGACAACGTCAACCTCTCGGTCCGCGAGGGGGAGATCCACGCGCTGATCGGCGAGAACGGCGCCGGCAAATCGACGCTGATGAAGGTGCTGAGCGGCGTCTATCCGCACGGCACCTATGACGGCGAGATCCGGTTCCGCGGCCAGCCCGCCGCCTTCCGCGGCATCGCCGACAGCGAGAAGCTGGGCATCATCATCATCCACCAGGAACTGGCGCTGGTCCCGCTGCTGTCGATCACCGAGAACCTGTTCCTCGGCAACGAGCAGGCGAAACGGGGCCGGATCGACTGGGTGGCCGCCACCGCCCGCGCCCGCGACCTGCTGCGCATGGTCGGGCTGACGGATTCGCCGGAAACCCTGATCACCGACATCGGCGTCGGCAAGCAGCAGCTGGTGGAGATCGCCAAGGCGCTGTCGAAGCAGGTCAAGCTGCTGATCCTGGACGAGCCGACCGCCAGCCTGAACGAAAGCGACAGCGACGCGCTGCTGGAGCTGCTGCTGCGCTTCAAGGACCAGGGCATCTCCTCCATCCTGATCTCGCACAAGCTGAACGAGATCGCCAAGGTCGCCGACCGCGTCACCATCCTGCGCGACGGCACCACGGTGGAGACGCTGGACTGCCATGACGGCCCGATCAGCCAGGACCGCATCATCAAGGGCATGGTCGGCCGCGACCTTGCCGACCGCTATCCCCGCCGCACCAGCAAGCCCGGCAACATCCTGCTGGAGGTGAAGGGCTGGAGCGCCGATCACCCGATCCATGCCGGACGCCGCGTGGTGAAGGACATCGACCTGCATGTCCGCCGGGGCGAGGTGGTGGGCATCGCCGGCCTGATGGGCGCCGGCCGCACCGAATTCGCCATGAGCCTGTTCGGCCGCAGCTATGGCCGCAACATCCGCGGCCGGGCCTTCCTCGGCGGGCGGGAGGTCGATCTGTCCACCATAGCCAAGGCGATGGACGCCGGCCTCGCCTATGCCACCGAGGACCGCAAGCATTACGGCCTCGTGCTGGACAACGACATCCGCCACAACGTGACGCTGGCCAACCTGGACGGCGTCGCCAAGCGCGGCGTCATCCACCACGAGCGCGAGATCGAGGTCGCCAACGACTTCCGCCGCCGCCTGCGCATCCGCTGTTCCGACGTGTTCCAGCAGACGGTCAATCTGTCCGGCGGCAACCAGCAGAAGGTCGTGCTCAGCAAATGGCTGTTCGCCGACCCGCAGGTGCTGATCCTGGACGAGCCGACCCGCGGCATCGATGTCGGCGCCAAATATGAAATCTACACCATCGTCAACCAGCTGGTGGCCGAAGGCCGCGGCGTCATCCTGATCTCCTCGGAGTTGCCGGAGCTGCTGGGCGTCGCCGACCGCATCTATGTGATGAACGAGGGCGCACTGGTCGCCGAGATGCCGGCGGCCGAGGCCAGCCAGGAAAAGATCATGCACGCCATCATGTCGTCGACCGCGAAGCCTCCGGCGGTCACGCAGACCATGGTTGCCCGGGAGTCCCTGCAATGAGCGCCGAATTGAATCTGCCCGCCGCCGCGCCGCGCCAGGCCTCCATGGCCAAGTTCCTGAAGAGCCACATGCGCGATTACGGCATGCTGATCTCGCTGCTGGCGATCGTGGCCTTCTTCCAATACATGACCAACGGCACGCTGCTGCAGCCGTTGAACCTGACCAACCTCGTCCTGCAGAACAGCTACATCGTCATCATGGCGCTGGGCATGCTGCTGGTGATCGTCGCCGGGCACATCGATCTGTCGGTGGGCTCCATCGTCGGCTTCATCGGCGCGCTCGCGGCCATCCTGATGGTGCAGTTCCACCTGCATTTCATCCCGACCGCCATCCTCTGCCTGCTGGCCGGTGCCGCCATCGGCGCGGCACAGGGGTATTGGGTCGCCTATTTCCGCATCCCGTCCTTCATCGTGACGCTGGCGGGCATGCTGGTCTTCCGCGGCCTCAGCCTCGCGCTGTTGGCCGGCCAGTCGGTCGGTCCCTTCCCGGTGGAGTTCCAGCGCCTCAGCTCCGGCTTCATCCCGGATGTCTTCGGCACGGCCGGCTTCCACACCACCACGTTTCTGCTCTGCCTGGTGACGCCGGCGATCATCATCGGCCTCAGCGTCGCCGCCCGCATCCGCCGCCACCGCTTCGCCATCGAACAGGAGCCGCTACCGCTGTTCCTGCTGAAGAGCGCCGGGCTGTTCGCGGTGGTCGCCTATATCGGCATGCTGCTGGCCTCCTACAAAGGGCTGCCGAACGTCCTGATCATCATGGCGCTGCTGATCGGCATCTATGCCTTCGTCACCCGCGACACCACCATCGGCCGGCGCATCTACGCGCTGGGCGGCAACGAGAAGGCCGCCAAGCTTTCGGGCATCGACACCCGCCGCCTGTCCTTCTACACCTTCGTCAACATGGGCGTGCTGGCCGCGCTGGCCGGCCTGATCTTCGCCGCCCGGCTCAACACCGCGACGCCGAAGGCCGGCGTGTCGTTCGAGCTGGACGTGATCGCCGCCTGCTTCATCGGCGGCGCCTCGGCGTCGGGCGGTGTCGGCCGGGTGACCGGTGCGGTGATCGGTGCCTTCATCATGGGCGTGATGAACAACGGCATGTCGATCCTCGGGATCGGCATCGACTGGCAGCAGGTAATCAAGGGTCTGGTGCTGCTCGCCGCCGTCTGCTTCGACGTCTACAACAAGGGCAAGGCCTGAGGCCTTCCGCCCCGACCGGACAATCGCCATGACGCTCCCCACCCTCGGCCTCGTCGGTCTGGGAAAGATCGCCCGCGACCAGCATATCCCGGCCATTGCCGCCACCGGCCTGTTCCAGCTGGCCGCCGTGGTCAGCCCGGACGGCGCCTCAACCGACGGCGTGCCGACCTTCCGCTCCCAGGCGGAGATGCTGGCGGCCCTGCCCGGCCTGGATGCCGTGGCGCTCTGCACCCCGCCCGCCGTCCGCCACGGCCTGACGGTGGAGGCGCTCCGCGCCGGCAAGCATGTGCTGATCGAGAAGCCGCCCGCCGCCACCCTGTCGGAGCTCCACGATCTGGTGGCGGAGGCGGAGACCGCCCGCCGCACCCTGTTCACCGCCTGGCATTCGCAGTTCAACCCGGCGGTCGAGGAAACGAAGCGCCGGCTGGCGGAGGCGGATATCCGCAGCGTCGCAATCACCTGGAAGGAGGATGTCCGGCGCTGGCATCCGGGCCAGGACTGGATCTTCGCGGCCGGTGGTTTCGGCGTCTTCGATCCCGGCATCAACGCCCTGTCGATCCTGACCGACATCCTGCCGGCCCCGGTCTTCGTCCGCGCCGCCGAGCTGCATGCCCCGGCCAACCGCGACACGCCCATCGCCGCGACGCTGGAGATGTCGGCCGCCCCCGGATCCCGCATCGGCCGCGTCACCGCCGATTTCGACTTCCTCCAGCAGGGCGAGCAGACCTGGTCCATCGTGATCGAGACCGAAGACGGCCGCCTCGACCTCACCCATGGCGGCACCCGCCTGACGGTGGACGGCGTGCCGGTGCTGGCAGAGCCCGATACCGAGTACCAGCGCATCTATCGCCATTTCCACCGGTTGATAGGCGATGGGGCGAGCGACGTCGACGCCCGCCCGCTGTCCCTGGTCGCCGACGCCTGCATGGTCGGGCGCTGGCACCGCACCGACGCCTTCGACTGGTAACGCCACAGCAACGCACCCCCAACTCCGGCGCCGCCGATCCGGCCCGCGCCCCAACCTGAAACCGGTGCCGATATGTCCGATACGAAGCCCCCCTTCCCCCCCAACTCTTCCGATTCAGGGCGTCGGCTGCGGTCGCGCGCGTGGTTCGACAACCCTGCCAACCCCGACATGACGGCGCTCTACCTGGAGCGCTACCTGAACTTCGGCCTGACGCGGGAGGAGCTGCAGTCCGGCGCGCCCATCATCGGCATCGCCCAGACCGGATCCGACCTCAGCCCCTGCAACCGCCACCATCTGGTGCTGGCCGAACGTCTGCGCGAGGGCATCCGCACCGCCGGCGGCATCGCCATCGAGTTTCCCGTCCACCCGATCCAGGAGACCGGCAAGCGCCCGACCGCCTCCATCGACCGCAACCTGGCATATCTCGGCCTCGTCGAGGTGCTGCACGGCTATCCGCTGGACGGCGTGGTTCTGACCATCGGCTGCGACAAGACCACCCCGGCCTGCCTGATGGCGGCGGCGACCGTCAACATTCCGGCCATCGCCCTGTCGGTCGGCCCGATGCTGAACGGCTGGTTCCGCGGCGAGCGCACCGGCTCCGGCACCATCGTGTGGAAGGCCCGCCAGCTGATGGCGGCCGGCGAGATCGACTATCAGGGCTTCATCGAGCTGGTGGCCTCCTCGGCCCCCTCGACCGGCTACTGCAACACGATGGGCACTGCCTCCACCATGAATTCGCTGGCGGAGGTGCTGGGCATGCAGCTTCCGGGCTCCGCCGCCATCCCGGCCCCCTACCGCGAGCGCCAGCAGGCGGCCTACGAGACCGGCAAGCGCATCGTCGAGATGGTGCGCCAGGACATCAAGCCGTCGGACATCCTGACCCGCGACGCCTTCCTCAATGCCATCGTGGTCAACTCCGCCATCGGCGGTTCGACCAACGCGCCCATCCACATCAACGCCATCGCCAAGCACATCGGCGTGCCGCTGACGGTGGACGACTGGCAGACCCACGGGCTGGGCGTGCCGCTGCTGGTCAACCTGCAGCCGGCCGGCGAGTATCTGGGCGAGGATTTCCACCGCGCCGGCGGCGTGCCGGCGGTGGTGTCGCAGCTGATGCGCCAGGGCCTGATCCGCGAGGACGCGCCCAACGTCAACGGCCGGACCATCGGCGAGAACTGCCGCGACACCGAGATCCTCGACACCCGCGTCATCCACCCCATCGACGACCCGCTGAAGATCAACGCCGGCTTCGTCGTGCTGCGCGGCACCCTGTTCAACGCCGCCATCATGAAGACCAGCGTCATCTCCGACGAGTTCCGCGAACGCTACCTGTCCAACCCCAGCGATCCGGAAGCCTTCGAGGGCAAGGTCGTCGTCTTCGACGGTCCGGAGGATTACCACCACCGCATCGACGACCCATCGCTGGGCATCGACGCCTACACCATCCTGGTGATCCGCGGCGCCGGCCCCATCGGCTATCCGGGTGCAGCGGAGGTGGTGAACATGCGGCCCCCCGCCGACCTCATCAAGCAGGGCATCCATTCCCTGCCCTGCATCGGCGACGGGCGGCAGTCAGGCACCTCGGGCTCCCCGTCCATCCTCAACGCCTCGCCGGAGGCGGCGGCCGGCGGCAACCTCGGCCTTCTGCGCAGCGGCGACCGCGTGCGCATCGACCTGCGCCGCGGCAGCGCCGACATCCTGCTCTCCGAAGCGGAGCTTGCCGACCGCAAGGCCGCGCTGGAGGCGGCCGGCGGCTACCCCGCCCCGGCGTCGCAGACCCCGTGGCAGGAGATCCAGCGCGGCATCGTCGACCAGCTGGATGAGGGCATGGTGCTGAAGCCGGCGGTCAAGTACCAGCGCGTCGCCCAGACGATGGGGATCCCGCGCGACAATCACTGACGGCTGGGAGCTTTCGGGCGAAGTGCCGCCCTCCTGCAACGCGGTAGGGCGGCGTCCGCCTTCGGCATTGAGGTTGACTGATTCTCTGTGTGTCTTGGCTCGCGTCATAGGACAATGGTACGAGCCGCAAAGGTACGCAGCACCAGAATGCGTGTTGGTTCAGTTTCTTATCTGAGACAGCACTAAATCCAGTCCATGGAAAGTAAATCGCCCGCGGTTTCCCTCTTCATAAGTCACGATAGCGATATCAAGTTGCTTCAATGCTTTCCCGAAATTTGGGTCTTCGCGCATCGCAGGGCACACGAGCACACGCTGAGGAGGTGGCGTCTGGCCGGCACCATAAACCACAAGCTGACCCAAGGCCGTAAACCAGCTTTGGGTGCTTGAAGATACCTTAACCTCGAAAAGTATTTTCATATTTCCTTTTGGGCCAAGGACATAGAGGTCTGGACGCATGTCGAAACACATGCCATTTACTGCTTGATCGCCAATCGTCTTTTGCAAGGCGTTAACAACACGCCCATGCTCTCTTCGGATGGTATATGTATCGCTTGGATAACCGCTGCCTGTGCCGTCCTGGTCATTTTCTGGCGTGAAGCCGCTGTCCGAATTGGCAGCTTTGCCAACAACGTTACTAAGCATTGAGCCGTCCATGGCTCCTTGGGCACGAATCTTGGCGATGGCTCGCAGACGCTCGCATTCCTTGATATAAGCGCGCAGTCGTGGCAGGAAGCCGGGCGCATCGAGAGAGCCGATGACAAACACACGTTCTTCGACATTTTCTGAGCGAAGAATGGGTTCGTTTACGAAGCCGCGGATTCGCTTGGCAAACTCCGCCATGGACATCTGTCCGCCACGCCCGCCACCAAGTCCTCCCTTATGACCGAGGTAGAAATGTCCCTCGTCATCAACCAGGGTGCGACCGGCTGCCTGACGGTTTTCCGGATCTACAGGCAGGTTGATCTCCAAACTCGGACCGAGGACTTTAGCGTCATCCGCCGGTTCCAGAGAACTGCCAAACCAGCAAGGCCAGCGGTTATCGTCGAAGAGGTCGTTGGGGAAGTAACCCCACAAGCCAATTTCTGGGCACCAGAGCAGATCAGCCTTTGCGATGGATCCTCCCGGAGTTGAAAGCTTGCATGCATGCGATCTACACCCCTTTGCAACAAAGCTTGCCAATATCCGATTCCGGACATCAGTCACCTGATCTGGCGTTACCAAACGCAGCATAATCCCCCCTTTTTGCCCACAATCGCCGACCATCGCATTTGTATCGCAATGAACGACCGCCCCTGAGCGCACAATCAAGGAAATGAATATGTTTATATTGATCGCCCTATGATTGCAATAAGGCGTGATATGATCCGGAGGGCAATCGCATTTGAAATCTAGAGTCCTATGAAGGGACTTCCGTCATCCCCGCGAAGGCGGGGATCCAGAGTTCGCATGGCGAATCTGTTGAAAAAGCCTGGATCCCCGCCTTCGCGGGGATGACGGGTTTCCTTGAAAAGGAACATGATCTTCATATGCGATTGCCCTGATATGATCCGTTTCACGCCTTTTTAGCCGCACATACCAGGATGCGGGGAAATCATAGATATGTCACTCTGGCATGAGCTGATATCGATAGGATCGATCCGTGGCTCTCACGTACCTCGGTCGAGCCTTTGCTTCAAATAAGCTATATAGCTGAGCATGGTAGCAAACCGGCCAGAGCGCCGGCAAAGCTGGCCAGGACACGCCAGCAGTCCAAAGCTCCTACAACGACACTTAGCGACATTACCGCCTTGGCGCAGTTGAAAGCGCCAGTTGCCCCCCCCACGCATCCCAGCAATGCCCCACCATTTCGTGTGACTTTTCACGCGCGCCCTTGACGTGCGTCTCCCTTTGCCCACATAAGCCCATACCGAACATTCGATCCCAGCCGTCCGACGGCCGCCGTACAGGCGCCTCCGGCAGGGTTTCCCCCCACTCCCGAGATCCGCATCGACGAGCGATGCACGCCTGTCCGGCAGCGTCGAATGCCGGCCTAAGTGAGACGTACGACAGAGGCATGACGTTTGATTCAAAGCGGCGCCGGATGGCGCCGAACAACCGCGCACGCAACCGCAACCCGCGTCCGCGAGATGACTTCGACGGCTCCCGCCCGGCGACCATTCCGGTCCATGGCGGCGGCCCCACCGGCCCGGTTCCGGGCAAGGACGAGATCCTGTTCCTTCCGCTGGGCGGCTGTTCCCGCATCGGCATGAACATGGCGCTCTACGGCCATGCCGGCAAATGGCTGATCGTGGACGCCGGCGTCGCCTTCGTCGGCGACGAGTTGCCCGGCGTCGACAGCCTGATGGCCGATCCGACCTTCATCGAAGAGCGGATGCAGGATGTCGTCGGCCTGGTGGTGACCCATGCGCACGAGGACCATATCGGCGCGATCCACCATCTGTGGCCGCGGCTGCGCTGCCCGATCTATGCCAGCCCCTTCGCCTCGCACATCATCCGCGACCGGCTGAAGGAAAAGGGCGCCCACCGCGCCGCCAAGGTGCAGACCTTCGAGATCGGCGACACGCTGACCATCGGTCCCTTCCGGATCGAGACCATCGCCGTCACCCATTCGATCCCCGAACCGATGTCGCTGGCGATCCGCACGGCGGCCGGCACGGTGCTGCACACCGGCGACTGGAAGTTCGATCCCGATCCGCTGATCGGCCGGACCACCGATGTCGCCGCGCTGAAGCGCCTGGGCAACGAGGGGCTGCTCGCCATGATGTGCGACAGCACCAATGCCGACGTTCCCGGCTCCACCGGATCGGAGGCCGACGCCCGCGCCGGCCTGATCGGCGCCTTTGCCAACCGGTCTGGCGCCATCGCGGTGACCGGCTTCGCCTCCAACGTCGCCCGCATGACCGCGGTGGCGGAAGCGGCGGCGGCGGTCGGGCGCAAGGTGGTCCTGGTCGGCCGCTCCATGCTGCGCATGGAAAAGGCGGCCCAGGCCTGCGGCTATCTGGATCATGTGCCGGACTTCATGGATGTCCGCGAGGCCTCCTGGACCCCGCGCGAGAATCTGGTGTTCCTGTGCACCGGCAGCCAGGGCGAGGAACGGGCGGCGCTCAGCCGTCTGGCCCGCAACGAGCACCGCGAGCTGTGGCTGGAAGAGGGCGACACCGTCATCTTCTCCGCCCGCACCATCCCCGGCAACGAGGAGGCGCTGGCCGAAATCCACGAGCATCTGCGCGGCATGGGGGTGGAGATCGTCACCCCGGCCGATGCGCCGGTCCACGTCTCCGGCCACCCCAAGCGCGACGACCTCGCCCGCATGTACGAGCTGGTCCGCCCGCGCTTCGCGGTTCCGGTCCACGGCACCATCGAGCATATGGAAGCCCACGCCCGCCTCGCCCGCGCCTGCGGCGTCGAGCGTGCCCTGGTGCCGGAGGATGGCGACATCCTGCGCATCGCCAAGGAAGGCACCCGCGTGATCGGCCGTATCGAACCCAGGCGGCTGGCCAACACCGGCCGGGATCTCATTCCCTGGGTGCCGCCGGTGGCGGTGGACGCCGAGGAAGAACGCGTCGCGGCCTGAAAACCGGACATGAAAAGCCGGACATAGGAACGGACGGCAGAGGAGGATGCGGGGCATGATCAGCGTCGTCCTCTGCCATCCTCCCGATCCTGGTCCCGAGGGTTCAGGGGCGGGAACGGGTGCGGCGGTCAAAGCGGACGATTGCGGACGGCCCCCCTCCCACAAACGTAGGAACGTAGCGCCGGCCGGCCGACGATGCGGCAACCACCCGATTTTCGATTCCTGCGCCCGGCGACAACACATTCTTTAGATTTCTCTTTCTACAAATCTGAGTACCGGAGAATGTAGCAGCCGGCGTCAGGGACGACTCCGGCCACACGACAGCGAAAGGGCCTGGGATGGCGCCACATGGTGATCGCGATTCTCATGGCGAACTGCCCGGCGATCCTGTTCGGCCCATCGCACCGGGCTGGGATGACGGCGGCATTCTCGACATGCTGTTCGCGAACAATGCGGCTCCCATCCTGCTGATCGATCCCGGCCGGGACGGGGCCATCGTCGATGCCAATCCCAAGGCGGCCGCCTTCTACGGCCACAGCCGCGAAAAGCTGCGCAGCCTCCATGTCTGGGACATCAATGCGCTCGGACGGTCGATCCTGCCGGCGATGCGGGAGATCGCATCGTGGGAGGGCGGCCATTACCCGCAACGCTTCCATCATCGGCTTGCCGACGGGTCGGTGCGCGACGTGCAGGTCTATGCCGGTCCCATCCTGCTGGCCGGGCGGAAGCTGCTGCTGTGCATCATCCATGACCTGACCGCCGTGATCGAGGCCGAGCAGTTCAACCGCCTGCTGCTGGAAAATGTGCAGGTCGGGGTCTGCGGCATCGACCGCGCCGGAAACTTCACCTTCGTCAATCCGGTCGCCGTCCGTGCCCTCGGCTTCCGCCATGAAAGCGAGCTGACCCGCGGTCATATCGGGTGTTTCCTGACCTACAGCAGTCCGGCTCCAACCGACTTGCCCCCGGACAGCCGCACAGCCGGGTCGGAGGGAGGCGCTGCGGCGCTCCACCCCATCTTCCAGGTGGCCGAAACCGGGCAGACGGCACGGGACATCGACGCCACATTCCTGCGCAGCGACGGCACGCCGTTCCCGGTCCGCCTGACCGCCAGCCCGATCCGCAACCACAGCGGAATCGTCGGCGTGGTGGTGAGTTTCTCCGACCTGACGGCGGAACGGGAGCAGGAAGCCCAGGCCAGCGATCTGGCCAACGCCCTGCCGGGCGCGATCTTCCAGGCAGAGCTTCATCCGGACGGCGCGCTGCGCGCCGGCTATTTCAGTTCCGCCGCCACAGAGCTGTTCGGCTTGACCCCGGAGTCCGAACTCACCGCCCCAAGCATCCTGATCCCGCTGATGAGCCTGAAGGGCTGGGCCAGGATCCGCCGCAGCCTGCGGCGGGCCGGACGGGATGGCAAGGTCTGGGAAGGCGAATTGGAGATCGGTCCGGCCGATTCCCGGCGCTGGCTGCTGGGACGCGCCCAGCCGCGACGGCGCGCCGACGGCACCCTGGTCTTCAACGGCGTTCTGCTGGACATCACCGAGCGCAAGATCCTGGAGGCCGAACTGCAGCGGGCGGCGATGCACGATCCGCTGACCGGGGCCTGGAACCGCCGCCGCTTCCAGCAGGCGCTTGCCGAGGCCGAGGCCAGAGCGGAGCGCTACGGCCGGCCCTATGTCCTGGCGCTGATCGACATCGACCACTTCAAGCGCTTCAACGACACGCATGGGCATCAGGCGGGCGACGACGCCCTCCGTCTGGTCGCCGGCACGCTCTCCGCCCGGCTGCGCCGCTCCGATGCGCTCGCCCGCTGGGGCGGCGAGGAATTCGCCCTGCTGCTGCCGGAAACCGAACTGGCGGCTGCCGGGCAGGTGCTCGAAAATCTCCGGCAGGCCGTCGCATCGCAGCAGATGGAGTGCGGAAGCTCCATCACCGTCAGCATCGGCGCCGGACAGTGCCGGGCCGGCGAGGACACCTACGGCCTGCTCCAGCGCGTCGATGCCGCGCTGTACCGGGCCAAGGACGCGGGCCGGAACCGCGTCGAGCTGGCCTGACCGGCTGACATTCGCCGGTTGGCAAAGCAGCAGCCCCGGTCAGCCCCGACGGCAACGCCCTGCCACCCGCAAGCCGACAGGTCAGGTGGTGGGACGTCCCACGTTCGAATGGGGTGGACGGATTGAACGGAAGGGACGGACCTGTTCCATGATGTTCCATCCTGCCGCGTAAGAAAAAGCGCCGGGCCCGCGAGGGACCCGGCGCTTTTCAGTTCCTGCGGCGGAAGCGTTCCCTCCGCTCAGTCTCCTGCCGCCGGCTGCGGTGCGGCGCCCTGGTCCGGGCGCCGGCGGACGAACAGACGATAGATCGCGACGAAGAAGACCGGCACGAACAGGATCGCCAGCACGGTGGCGGAGATCATGCCACCCATCACGCCGACACCGATCGCGTTCTGGCTCTCCGACCCCGCGCCGGTGCTGATCGCCAACGGCAGCACGCCGAGGATGAAGGCCATCGACGTCATGATGATCGGCCGCAGGCGCTGGCGGCAGGCCTCCGCCGCCGCTTCCTTCAACTCCATGCCCTGGTCGTAGAGCGACTTGGCGAACTCCACGATCAGGATGGCGTTCTTCGCCGACAGGCCGATGGTGGTCAGCAGGCCGACCTGGAAATAGACGTCGCTCGGCAGGCTGCGCAGCGTCGCCGCGACGACCGCGCCGATGACGCCCAGCGGCACCACCAGGATGACCGACACCGGCACCGACCAGCTCTCATAGAGTGCCGCCAGGCAGAGGAAGACGAAGATCATCGACAGGGCATAGAGCGCCGGGGCCTGCGAGCCGCTGAGTCGCTCCTCGTAGGACAGGCCGGTCCACTCGTAGCCGATGCCCGGAGGCAGCTTCTGCATCATCGCCTCCATCTCGGCCATCGCCTCGCCCGAGCTGATGCCCGGCGCGGGAGCGCCCTGGATGTTGATCGATGCCGAGCCGTTGTAGCGCTCCAGCTTCGGCGAACCGTAGATCCACTGCGCCGTGGTGAAGGCGGAGAAGGGGACCATCTGCCCAGCGGTATTGCGCACATACCAGCGGTCGATGTCGCTCGGCTGCATGCGGTAGGGCGCGTCGGCCTGCAGATAAACCTTCTTCACCCGGCCCTGGTCGATGAAGTCGTTGACATAGGACGACCCCCAGGCCGCCGACAGCGTCGTGTTGATGTCGCTGAGCGACAGGCCGAGCGCGCTCGCCTTCTCGCGGTCGACATCCAGCTTGAACTGCGGGGTGTCCTCCAGGCCGTTGGGGCGGACGCCGACCAGCTTCGGGTTCTGCGCCGCCATGCCCAGCAGCTGGTTGCGCGCCTGCATCAGCCGGTCATGGCCCAGCCCGCCGCGGTCGACCAGCTGCAGGTCGAAACCGGTGGCGTTGCCCAGGCCGGGGACCGACGGCGGCAAGAAGGCGAAGACCACCGCATCCTTCAGCCGCGACAGCGCCCCCATCGCCCGGCCGGCGATGGCCTGCGGCTTCTGCGACGGCAAGGGACGCTCGCTCCAGTCCTTCAGCCGGACGAAGGCCATGCCGGCATTCTGGCCGCGACCGGAGAAGTTGAAGCCGACGATGGAGAACAGGCCCTCGACGCTGTCCTTCTCCTGTTCCAGGAGATAGGTGGTGACGGCCTTGGCTGTCTCTGCCGTGCGCTCCGCGCTGGCGTTCGGCGGGGCCGACCACAGCACGAACAGCTGGCCGCGGTCCTCCGTCGGCAGGAAGGAGGAGGGCATCTGCAGGAACAGGTAGCCCAGCCCGCCGAGAATCAGCAGATAGGCGACGAAATAGCGGCCCAGCCGGTTCACCGCACCGCGCACGCCGCGGACATAGACCCGGCTGCTGGCGTCGAAGCCGCGGTTGAACAGGCCGAAGAAGCCCCTCTTGGCATGCCCATGGCCGACCGCCACCGGCTTCAGGATGGTGGCGCAGAGCGCGGGCGTCAGGACCAGGGCGACCAGCACCGACAAGGCCATCGCCGATACGATGGTCAGCGAGAACTGGCGGTAAATGGCGCCGGCCGACCCGCCGAAGAAGGCCATCGGCACGAACACCGCCGACAGCACCAGCGCGATGCCGACGAGCGCGCCGGTGATCTGGTCCATCGACTTGCGCGTCGCCTCGCGCGGGGGCAGGCCCTCCTCGCCCATCACGCGCTCGACGTTTTCGACGACGACGATGGCGTCGTCGACCAGCAGGCCGATGGCCAGCACCATGCCGAACATCGTCAGCACGTTGATCGAGAATCCGAAGAGCGACAGCACCCCGAAAGTACCGAGCAGCACCACCGGCACGGCGATGGTCGGGATCAGCGTCGCGCGGAAATTCTGCAGGAACAGGTACATCACGACGAAGACGAGGACGATGGCCTCAAACAGCGTCTTGATCACCTCTTCGATCGACAGCTGAACGAAGGGGGTCGTGTCGTAGGGATAGATGACCTCGATACCCTCCGGGAAGAAGGGCTGCAGTTCCGCCACCCGCGCCTTGACCGCGGCGGCAGTGTCCAGCGCGTTGGCGCCGGTCGCCAGCTTGATGCCGACACCCGCCGCCGGCTTGCCGTTGTAGGCGGCATTGATCTCGTAGGTTTCGGACCCGATCTCGATCCGCGCCACGTCACGCAGCCGCACCTGGGAACCGTCGGGATTGACGCGCAGCAGGATGGCGCCGAACTGCTCCGGCGTCTGCAGGCGCGACTGGGCGGTGATGGTGGCATTGATCTGCTGGCCCGGAACCGCCGGCGCACCGCCGAGCTGGCCGGCGGAAACCTGGGCGTTCTGGGTACTGATGGCGTTGGAAACGTCGGTGGTCGTCAGCGCGAAATTGTTAAGCGCGTCGGGATCGAGCCAGATGCGCATGGCATGCTGCGGACCGAAGACGGTGACGTCGCCGACGCCCTCCACACGGCTGATGGTGTCCTGCAGGTTGGAGGTGACGTAGTCGGAGATGTCACCCTGGCTGAGGCGCCCGTCGCTCGACACGAAACCGACCACCAGCAGGAAGTCGTTGCCGGCCTTCGACACCTGAAGGCCGCGCTGCTGGACCTCCTGCGGCAGCAGGGGGGTCGCCAACTGCAGCTTGTTCTGCACCTGGACCTGGGCGATGTCGGGATTGGCCTCCGGCTCGAAGGTCAGCGTGATGCTGACATTGCCGGAAGAGTCGCTGGTGGAGGACATGTAGCGGAAGTGGTCGAGCCCGGTCATCTTCTGTTCGATGACCTGGGTGACCGTGTCCTCCAGCGTCTTGGCCGAAGCGCCGGGATAGCTGGCGGTGATCGACACCGTCGGCGGTGCGATCTTCGGATATTGTTCGACGGGCAGTTGCAGGATCGCCAGGGCGCCGGCCATCATGATGACGATGGCGATGACCCAGGCGAAGACCGGCCGGTCGATGAAGAATTTTGACATGGGAGCGGTTCCTGCGGACGGTGTCCTGGATCAGCGGGCCGAAGCAGCCTTTTCAGGCAGCGCGGCAAGGGCGTTCTGGGCCGGCACCGGCTTCACCTCGGCACCCGGCTTGACCTTCTGCAGGCCTTCGACGACCACCCGCTCGCCGGCGGCCAGCCCGTCCGACACCAGCCAGACATTGTCGACCGCGCGCTCGGTCTTGATCGTACGCTGGGCCACCTTGCTGTCGGCGCCCACCACCCAGACGCGGGCGCTGCCATCCGGTCCACGGCTGACCGCCGCCTGCGGGACGGTGATGGCGTTCTCGGCGACGCCCTGCTCCACGCGGGCGCGAACGAAAAGCCCGGGCAGCAGGTCCTTGTTGGGGTTGGGGAAGACCGCCCGCAGCTGGACCGAACTGGTGCCGGCATCCACCGTCACGTCGGAGAACTGCAACTCGCCCTTTACCGGATAGGGGGTGTCGGCGCCGCTGGCGTTGCTGTTCAGCAGCAACGTCACCGGGATCTTGCCGGGCTCGGCCGGCCGGATGCGGCCGGTCGCCATATCCTCGCGCAGCTTCATCAACTGCGAGGCGGTCTGCGTCACGTCGACATAGATCGGGTCGAACTGCTGGATGGTCGCCAACGCCGTCGCCTGACTGGCCGTGACCAGCGCGCCTTCGGTGACCGCCGACTTGCCGATGCGGCCGGAAATCGGCGCGAACACCTTGGTATAGTTCAGGTTGATGCTGGCAAGGTTGTAGGCTGCCTTGGCAGCGGCCACCTGCGCCTCATTCTGCTTCATCGAAGCCAGGACATCGTCGAAGTCCTGCTTGCTGACCACGCTGTTCTTCACCAGGTCGCCGTAACGCGCCGCCTTGTTGCGCGCGGCCTGCAGGTTGGCTTCCGCCTTCTGCACGTCCGCCAAGGCGCTCGCCAGCGACGCTTCGTAGGTGGCGGGGTCGATCTGGTAGAGCTGGTCGCCGGCCTTGACGTCGCTGCCCTCGCGGAACAGGCGCTTCAGCACGATGCCGCTGACCTGCGGACGGATTTCCGCCACCCGATAGGCGGCGGTGCGTCCCGGCAGCTCGGTCGTCACGGTCAGTCGCTGCGGTTCGATGGTGACGACCGAAACTTCCGGCGGACCGCCTGCCTGGGGCTGGCCGGATGCCTGCTTCTGCTGGTTGCAGCCTGCGAGCACCGCGATCAGCGCAGCAGCCGCGGCCAGCGTCATGAATGAGTTGGATCTGAACATCTCTTTCCTCGTCTCGGCGCCGCGCGTCTGCGGTCCCGTCTCCCTGCTACGGCCGGGCTTTGGGCCGGCCTTCGGTCCGGGCTGCGGATGGACCGGCACATCCCCGTTGCTTAGTACTGTCTCATACAGTACACTGTACCAGACGATACATTCAGAACGCTGCAGCGCGCAAGGGGGTTCCGCAATGCCCGATACGGGGCTCGATGCAAGAGGGGTGGATTACGGCGCCGGAACGGGCACCCGCGGCCATGCGCGCTGCCGGGCTCTGCTGGATGCCGCGGCCGCGCTGTTCGTCGAGAAGGGCTATGCCGGCACGTCGCTCAGCGATGTGCTGCGGCTCGCCGGCGGGTCGCGCACGACGCTCTATGCCCATTTCGGCGACAAGGACGGCCTGTTCCGCGCCATGATGGAGGAACATTGCGCCCGGGTGCTGGACGGCATGGCACCGGACGCCCTGGCCCTGGATGCCCCCGCCGGCAGCATTTCCGAGCAGGTTGCCGATCCGGAGGAGCGGCTGGTCCGCATCGCGCTGCATATCATGCATGCGCTGACGGAACCGCAGACGACGGCGATCCTGCGCACGCTGATTTCGGAAGGTGCCCGCATTCCCGACCTCGTCGAGACCTTCGTCCGCGTCGGACCGGAGCGCACGCGCGAGCGGATGGCCGGCTGCCTGCGCGAATTGGAGGCTCTGGGACGGATCCGCGTCGCCGACCCCGATACGGCGGCCCAGGCCTTCTGCGGCATGGTGACCGGCAATCTTCTGATGGAGCGGCTGATCCTGCCCGACCGGCCTGTCGACACTCCGGCGGTGGAGGCCTATGTGCGCGCCTGCGTCCGCCTGTTCCTCCGCGGCGCCGCCCCGCCCCCGTCGGCCTCCTGACGTCATTCCGACTCAATCAATCACGCATCCCAACGGATCGCCAAGCAAGAGGCTCGCACAATGCCCCCCGGAACGCCCCCCAGAATACCCTCGGGAATGCCGAAGGACATCGTCGTTTTCATCGAGGCGGACGAGGAGCGGGCCGGTCGGCTCGCCTACGCCGCCGCCCTGGCGCAAAGCTGGCAGGCGCACCTGATCGCCACCTTCGTCGTCAACCGGCTGGAACTGACCCCCGGCAGCGGCTTCGCCCGCGGCGGCGGGCTGGAGGCCATGCTGCGCCAGCATCGGACCGCCACCCGCAACGCGGCGGCGGAAGCGCGGACGCTGTTCGACCGCATCGTCGCCGACACCTGCATCAGCGGCGAATGGCGCCTGTCCGACCATGAGGATGGCGAGGCGCTGATGCTCCATGCCCGCCATGCCAGCCTCGCCATCGTCGGTCCGCCGCTGCGGCCGGCCCAACCGGCGCGGATGCTCAGCCTGTCGGAGGACGTGATCTTCGCCTCCGGCCGTCCCACTCTGCTTCTGCCGACGGGCTGGCCGTCGCACCGCATCGGCCGGCGCATCGTCGTCGGCTGGAACGGCAGCCGCGAGGCGGCGACGGCCATCGCGCTCGCCATGCCATTGCTGAGCGCGGCGGACATCGTGCATTTGGTCGTGGTGCCAGAAGCGCGCCCGAACGGCCTGCTCGGCGGCGATCCGGGGGCCGACATGTCCCGCCATCTGGCGCGCAACGGGGTGGAGGTGGTGCTGGAACAGCGCCCCGGCACCGATGCCGGCACCGTGCTGCTGGACCATGCGCGCACGGTGGATGCCGACCTGCTGGTGATGGGCGCCTATGGCAGGCCGCGGATCAGCGAGTTCGTCTTCGGCGGGACGACCCGAACCGTGCTGGCGAAGGCGAACACGCCGATCCTGCTGTCGCGATGACCTTGCCGGAGGGGCACCCCTGCGTCTTTTTTGCCGCTCGCGCCGGTCCCCCTTCCCGGTGCAGACGTTCTACAGTGGCGCACGCGCATCGGCGTGGA
Organism: Azospirillum lipoferum 4B; assembly: GCF_000283655.1. Lineage (NCBI taxonomy): Bacteria > Pseudomonadati > Pseudomonadota > Alphaproteobacteria > Rhodospirillales > Azospirillaceae > Azospirillum > Azospirillum lipoferum. Next base: position 424,462 of record NC_016624.1, read on the forward strand.
ACGGATACTCAGACCGGACGCGGGCGCCGCCGCGCCGGAGGAAAGCGCATCATGACGAGCAGCAGCCACAAGACCGATTTCGCCGCCGGAGCCACTGCCGGACCCGCTACCTGCGGACCGCGGGGACTGGCGCGCCGGCAGGCGATCCTGACCGCCGCCCGGCAGCTGTTCATCGAAAAGGGGTTCGAGAAGACCACGCTCAGCGACATCATCGCCGTGGCCGGCGGCTCCCGCGCCACGCTGTACGAGCATTTCGGCGACAAGGAAGGCTTGTTCCGCGCGATCATGGAGGAGGACAACGCCATGATCCTCTCCGGCCTCGCCCCGGCCCAGGCCGATGAGCGCGTCACGCCGGAAGCCGGGCTGACCGCCTTCGCCCTGCATCTGGTCAAGGCCCTGCTGAACGAGGAGACGACCGGCACGGTCCGCATCCTGATCTCCGAAGGCGACCGCGTGCCGGATATCGCCGAGGCCTTCTTCCGCATCGGCCCGGAAAACGCCATCCGCCGCCTTGCCGAGTATCTGCAACGCCTGTCGGACAGCGGCGCCCTGAAGATCGAGGATCCGGCCGTGGCCGCCCAGGCCTTCCTCGGCATGGTCACCGGCAACCTGCTGATGCGCCGCCTGATCCTGCCGCAGAGCGCGCCGGCCATCCCCGACCTCGACCGCTATGTCCGGCAGGCGGTGCGGCTGTTCCTGAGCGGCGCCCATGCATCCGGAACCGCCAATCCCGGATGAGACGCGGCGGCGGTCAGATCGTCTCCGCCGCTTCCTCCCCCGCCCCGCGGTCGCGGTCGGCCTTGGTCAGCGGTTCGGCGATCTCCTCCAGCCCCTTGCCTTCGGCATCGACGCCGTAGATCAGGGCGACCACGCCGCCGAACATCATCACCACCGACCCCAGCACATAGCCCCAGAACAGCGGCTCGCGCTCCGTCCCCTCCCCCACCAGCCAGCCGAACAGCAGCGGCCCGGTGGAGCCCACCACCTGGGCGACGGCGAAGAAATAGGAGATGGCCTGCGCCCGGACCTCCAGCGGGAAGATTTCGCTGACCGTCAGATAGGCCGACGACGCGCCCGCCGAGGCGAAGAAGAAGGACACGCACCAGAACACCGTGTGCGTGTCCGCCGTCAGCACCCCCTGCCGGAACAGGATGGCCGAGGCCAGCAGCACGGTTCCCGCCAGCAGATAGGTGCCGAAGATCATCCGCCGCCGCCCCACCGTATCGAACAGCGGCCCCAGCAGCAGCGGCCCGATCAGGTTGCCGGCGGCGAAGGGGAAGAAATAGAGCGCCGTCTGCGATGGATCGAGATGATAGAAATTCTGCAGGACCAGGGCATAGGTGAAGAAGATCGCGTTATAGAGGAAGGACTGCGTGACCATCATCGTCACGCCCAGGAAGGTGCGTGACGGATACTGCCGGAAGAAGACATCCACCAACTGGGCGTAGGACACCGAATCTTCGGGGATGATCGACATGGCCCGCCGCGGATCGACGGGCGGCAACGGCTTACCCTGCTCGCGAACACTGGCCTCGATGCCGTCGACGATGCGCTCGGCCTCCTCCTCCATTCCGTGGGTGACCATCCAGCGCGGGCTCTCCGGGATGAAGCGGCGCAGATAGATGATGGCCAGCCCCAGGATCGGGCCGATGAAGAAGGCGATGCGCCAGCCGAGATCCTCCGGGACCAGGGAGTGGTCGAGAAGGAAGACGCTGCCGACGGCGCCGATCATCGCACCGCCCCAATAGGTGCCGTTGATGGCGATGTCGACACGGCCGCGGTAGCGGGCGGGGATCAGCTCGTCGATGGCCGAATTGATGGCGGCATATTCGCCGCCGATCCCCATCCCGGCGACGAAGCGCCAGAGATAGAGGAACCACGGCGTCCAGGCGAATCCGGCGATGCCGGAGGCGATCAGGTAGATCGCCAGCGTGGTGATGAACAGCCGCTTGCGCCCCCAGCGGTCGGTCAGCCGCCCGAAGACGAGTGCGCCGACCACCTGCCCCATCAGATAGATGGTGCCGGCCAGCCCGACCTCGGCGCTCGACATGCCCAGGCTTTCCTTGTAGCCGGAGGCCGAGATCAGCTGGATTTCGATACCGTCCAGGATCCAGCTGACACCCAGCCCGACCACGACCATCCAATGGAATCGGGCCCAGGGCAGCCGGTCCATCCGGGCGGGCACGAGGCTGCTCACCGCGGCATTCCGCGGCGCGGAGCCCGGAGCGGCGCTTTGTCTGGCGGTCATGGCGGGCGGCACTCCTCATGCTGATGGTCGTGCTGATGGACGGACCGGGTGAGGCGTTCCGGCTGCGGATGAAACGTCCCGTCGCAATGGAAGGTTTCGCCGGCGCCCCATCCGAGCACCCGCCAAACATCTGGTACACGAATTGTCACGACTCTCCTCATTTTCCGTTGCGTATTTGGATCGATCCAATTAGCCTGTCCAAAGACTGAGGGGCACCGGGACGGCGACTGCGACGCCGCCACAGCCCAGGCAATGGCTCCCGGGCGATGACCCTGGATGGATGCCCGACGGACAAAGGCGATCCCGCGCGACGCCGGCTCTTGGAAATGCCGGTGCGACGCGGGTGCGGAGGAACGCCCATGACCTACGACTTTCAATTCGACGCGGTGTTCGCGTCGTGGGACATGCTGCTGGGCGGGGCCTGGCTGACGATCAAGCTGTCGTTCGGCGCCATGGCCATCGGGCTGGTGGTGGCCATCCTCTGTGCGCTGGGCAAGACCTCCGGTCCGAAACCGGTGCGCTGGCTGATCAACGCCTATATCGAGGTCATCCGCAACACGCCCTTCCTGGTCCAGATCTTCCTGATCTTCTTCGGGCTGCCGAGCGTCGGGCTGCGGCTGTCTCCGGATGTGGCGGCGCTGATCGCGATGGTCGTCAATGTCGGCGCCTATGCGACCGAGATCATCCGCGCCGGCATCGAATCCATCCACAAGGGCCAGATCGAAGCCGGATTGGCGCTGGGGCTGCGCCCGCTGCAGGTCTTCCGCTACATCGTGCTGAAGCCGGCGCTGCGCACGGTCTATCCGGCGCTGACCAGTCAGTTCATCCTGCTGATGCTGAGCTCCAGCATCGTGTCCGCCATCTCAGCGGACGAGCTGACGTCGGTCGCCAACAACATCCAGTCGCAGACCTTCCGCAGCTTCGAGATCTACATCGTCGTGACCGGCATCTATCTGGTGCTGGCGCTGATGTTCTCGGCCCTGTTCGCCGGCATCTACCGGCTGGCCTTCGCCTATACCGTCGACCGGCGCTGAAGGAGGCCGCAAGATGATCCGCGCCTTCGGATACAACGAGTTCCTGTTCCTGCTGAGCGCCGTGCAGTGGACGCTGCTGCTGTCGGCCATCGCCTTCATCGGCGGCAGCATCGTCGGCCTGTTCGTGGCGCTCGGCCGCACGTCGGACGTGAAGCCGCTGCGCTGGCTGGCCACCGGCTACATCCAGGTCTTCCAGGGCACGCCGCTGCTGATGCAGCTGTTCCTGGTCTTCTTCGGCGCCACCGTGATGGGCATCGACATGAGTCCGTGGGTCGCCGCCGCGCTCGGCCTGACGCTGAACACCAGTGCCTTCCTGGGCGAGATCTGGCGCGGCTGCATCCAGTCGGTGCCGCGTGGGCAATGGGAGGCGGCGTCCGCGCTCGGCCTGCGCTATCCGGGGCTGATGCGCTACGTGATCCTGCCGCAGGCGGTGAAGGTCGCCGTGCCGCCGACCGTCGGCTATCTGGTCCAGGTCATCAAGGGCACCTCGCTGGCCGCCATCATCGGCTTCGTCGAGCTGACCCGCGCCGGCCAGATCGTCAATAACGCCACCTTCCAGCCCTTCCTGGTCTTCGGCATCGTCGCCGCGATCTATTTCGCGCTGTGCTGGCCCCTGTCGCTGCTGAGCCAGCGGCTGGAAGCCCGCTACGCCGCCCCAACGCGCTGAAACCTCAAAAAACACTCGGAGGAAACAAAGATGGCCTTCACCGTCACCCGCCGCCTGATCGTCGCCGGCGCCCTGATGACCGCCGCGGTCGGACTCACCGCCACGGCGAACGCCCAGAGCGTCGAGGACATCAAGGGCAAGGGCAAGCTGAGCGTCGGCATGCTGGTCGACTTCCCGCCCTTCGGCATCACCAGCAGCGACGGCAAGCCGGACGGCTATGATGCCGACGTCGCCAAGCTGATGGCCAAGCACATGGGCGTGCCGGTGGACATCGTGCCGGTCACCGGTCCGAACCGCATCCCCTACCTGCTGACCGGCAAGGTGGACGTGCTGGTCGCCTCGCTCGGCATCACGCCGGAACGGGCCAAGCAGGTCGCCTTCTCCGATCCCTATGCCGCCATCGAGATCGGGCTGCTCGCCCCGCAGAAATCGCCGATCGCCAAGGCCGGGGATCTGTCGGGCAAGAGCGTCGGCGTCGCCCGCGCCAGCACCCAGGACCAGTCGCTGACCGCGGTGGCGCCGAAGGATGCCCGCATCATGCGCTTCGACGACGACGCCAGCGCCGTGCAGGCCCTGCTGTCCGGTCAGGTCGATGCGCTGGGCGTCAGCAACGTGGTGGCGCAGCAGATCAAGACGATGGCGCCGCAGGCCAATTACGAGATGAAGTTCGTGCTGAAGAGCCAGGTGCAGGGCGTCGCCATGCGCCAGGGCCAGGACAAGCTGCAGAGCTGGGTCAACGGCTTCCTCGACACGGTGAAGAAGAACGGGGAGCTGAACGCCATCCATCGGAAGTGGCTGGGCACCGACCTGCCGGCGGCGGTCACGTCCGGCAAGTCCTGAGCTTGAAGCAACCGCATTTCCCCGGTGGAGGGTAAGACCATGACAGTGGCGTCCGGACCGATGAGCGCGGATGTCGTCATCCGCATGGAAGGCGTCCAGAAATGGTACGATCACTTCCAGGTGCTGAAGGACATCGACCTGGAGGTCCACCGGGGCGAGCGGATCGTCATCTGCGGCCCATCCGGATCGGGAAAATCCACCCTGATCCGTTGCATCAACCAGCTGGAGCGCCACCAGAAGGGCCGCATCACCGTCAACGGCGTCGAGCTCGGCCCCCATCATCGCCAGCTCGACACCGTCCGGCGGGAGGTCGGCATGGTGTTCCAGAGCTTCAACCTGTTCCCGCACCTGACCGTGCTGGAGAACTGCATGCTGGCGCCGATGAAGGTGCGCGGCACGACCAAGGCCGATGCGAAGGCCACCGCGCTGCGCTATCTGGAGCGGGTGCGCATTCCCGAACAGGCCGACAAATATCCCGGCCAGCTATCGGGCGGCCAGCAGCAGCGCGTCGCCATCGCCCGGTCGCTGTGCATGAACCCGAAGGTGATGCTGTTCGACGAGCCGACCTCCGCGCTCGATCCCGAAATGGTCAAGGAGGTGCTGGACACCATGATCGGATTGGCGGAAGACGGCATGACCATGCTGTGCGTGACGCACGAGATGGGGTTCGCCAAGTCGGTCGCCCACCGCGTGATCTTCATGGACCGCGGCGAGATCGTCGAGCAGAACACGCCGGAGGCGTTCTTCTCCGCCCCGAAATCGGAGCGGACGCGGAGCTTCCTCGGCCAGATTCTGGCTCACTAGGACCTTTTCGTTCCACCAAGGACAGTCGTGATGAAGCCCGAAATCCTCCTCGTCGAACCCATGATGCCCGCCATCGAGCAGGCTCTGGACGCGGCCTACACCGTCCACCGGCTGTCGGCGGCGCCCGACCGCGACCGGCTGGTCGCCGAGTTGGCCGACCGGGCGCGCGCCGTCGTCACCGGCGGCGGGACCGGCGTGAAGAATGCGGTGATCGACGCGCTGCCCAAGCTGGGGATCGTCGCCATAAACGGCGTCGGCACCGATGCGGTCGACCTGGAGCATTGCCGCGGCCGCGGCGTGCGCGTCACCAACACACCGGACGTGCTGACCGACGACGTGGCGGATCTCGCCATCGGGCTGCTGATCGCAACGTCGCGCCGCATGGCGGTGGGCGACCGCTTCGTCCGGGCCGGGCAATGGCCGAAGGGCAAGCTGCCGCTCGCCCGCAAGGTCAGCGGCAAGCGGCTGGGCGTGCTGGGGCTGGGCCGCATCGGCGAGGCCATCGCCAAGCGCGCCGAGGCCTTCGGCATGACCATCGCCTACACCAACCGCAAGCCGCGCGAGGGCGTGCCGTACCGCTTCGTCGCCTCGCCGGTCGATCTGGCGCGGGAGAGCGACATCCTGGTGGTGGCGGCGTCCGCCGGGCCGGACGCCCGCAACATGGTGGGCCGCGAGCTGCTGGACGCGCTGGGGCCCGACGGCATCCTGGTCAATGTCGCCCGCGGCAGCGTGGTGGACGAGCCGGAACTGTTGGCGGCATTGACCGAAGGCCGACTGGGCGGGGCCGGGCTGGACGTCTTCGCCGACGAGCCGAATGTGCCGGAGGGGTTCTACGGCCTCGACAACGTCGTCCTGCAGCCGCATCAGGCCAGCGCCACGGTGGAGACGCGCACGGCGATGGGCCAGCTGGTGCTGGACAACCTGGACGCCTTCTTCGCCGGCCGGCCCTTGCCGACCGCCGTGGTGTGAGGCCCCGCCAGCGTGGCCAAACCGCCGGATAGCAGCAGATCGGGGAACGACCGCATCACCCTGACGGAGGTCGCCGGCCATGCCGGGGTGTCGCGGTCGACGGTGTCGCTGGTGCTGCGCGGCAGCCCGCTGGTGGCTGCGGAGACGCGGGAGCGGGTCCAGGCCGCCATGGCGGCGCTGGGCTACATCTACAACCGCGGCGCCGCCACCCTGCGCGCCGCCCGCACCCAGACCGTCGGGCTGCTGGTCTGCGAACTGAACAACCCCTTCTATGCCGAGCTGACGGCGGGGGTGGACGATGTGCTGGACGCCGAAGGCTTCGTCGCCTTCATCGCCAACACCGCCGAGCAGCCGGAGCGGCAGGAGCGTTTCCTGCAGCGGATGCGGGAACACAATGTCGACGGGGTGATCCTCTGCCCCGCCACCGGAACGCAAGGTGAGCTGCTGGACCGGCTGGACCGCTGGCGGCTGCCCTGCGTGCAGGCCCTGCGCCTCGTCTCCGACCGGGGCCGCGACTATGCCGGGGTGGATTACCAGGCGGGTGTGGAGACGGTCATCGACCATCTGGTCTCCCTCGGGCACAGCCGGATCGCCTTCGTCGGCGGCACGCTGGATCATTCCGCCTATGCGGCGCGCCATGCCGGTTTCACAGCGGCGATGCGGCGGCACGGGCTGGCGGACGATCTGGTCCTGCGCTGTCCGCTGACCCGACGGTCGGGTGCCGAGGTGGCGAACGATCTGCTCAATCGACCGCAAGCCCCGACGGCGGCCTTGTGCTACAACGACGTGGTGGCGCTGGGGCTGATGCTGGGGCTGGAGGCGCGCGGCCTCAGGGCCGGGCGCGATCTGGCCGTCACCGGCTTCGACGACGTGCCGGAAGCGGCGCTCAGCCGCCCGGCGCTCACCACCGTCGCCACCTCCGCAAGGCAGATCGGGCAGGAAGCCGCCCGGCTGCTTCTGCGCCGCATCGCCGACCCGCAGGGCCCGCCCGAGCGGATCATCCTGCCGAGCCGGCTGGTCGTCCGCGACTCCTGCGGCGCCCCTACCCCTTCCATCCACCACAGAGACTTGTCATGACCGATACCGTCGAGGCCCTGATCGCGGCACGCGAAACCCGCAAGTGGCTGACCGGGCTGGACAGCCGCCCCGCCGACGAGGCGGAGGCCTATGCGATCCAGGACGCCGTCGCCCGCCGCCTGGGTCCCGTCACCGCCTGGAAGGTCGGCGCCGCCACGCCCGAGGCCGTGCCCTTCCGCGCGCCGATCAACGCCGCCACCGTCTTCGAGGGCACGGACCATCTGCCGGCCAACCTGTTCCAGGTCATCGGGGTGGAGGCGGAGATCGCCTACCGCTTCGGCCGCGACCTGCCGGCGCGCGAGCAGCCCTATACGCGGGACGAGGTTCTGGACGCCGTGGCTTCCGTCCATCCGGCCTGGGAGATCGTCGACACCCGCTTCACCGGCTTCGGTAGCCAGGATCGGCTGAGCCATATGGCGGACCAGTTCAACCATGGCGCGCTGATCGTCGGCCCGGCCATCGCCGACTGGCGCGCGCTCGACCCGCTCACGGAGTCGGTGACGCTGGAGGTCGACGGCGAGATCAAGGTGGAAACGGTCGGCGGCAACAGCGCCGGCGACCCGGTGCGGCTGCTGGTGTGGATGGCGAATGTCGGCGCCCGCAGCTTCGGCGGCCTGCATGCCGGCGAGGTGGTCACCACCGGCTCCTGCACCGGCACCGTCTTCGTCCAGCCGGGCAGCCGGTCGGTCGCCCGCTACGGCACCATGGGCACGCTGACGCTGAAGGTCGATTGAGCGCCTGAGGGGGTGGTGCCGGGCCGCAATCCTCAAGCTGGATCCCTCACGCCGGATCCAGCAGGCGCGGCCCGGCACCGCCATCCCCCAACTCGTCCCACGGGTTGCGCAGCGGGCAGTCGCGGATCGACAGGCAGCCGCAGCCGATGCACCCGTCGAGATTGTCGCGCAGTCTGGTCAGTTTGGCGATGCGCTCGTCCAGTTCCTGCCGCCAGCGCTCCGACATGCATTGCCAGTCGGCGGTGGTGGGGGTGCGGTCCTCCGGCAGGGCGTTCAGCGCGTCGGCGATGGAGGCGAGCGAGATGCCCAGCCGCTGCGCCACCTTGATCACGGCCACCCGCCGCAGCACGTCGCGGGAAAAGCGGCGTTGGTTGCCGGAATTGCGCCAGCTGCGGATCAACCCCTGCGCCTCGTAGAAATGGATGGTCGAGACCGCCACGCCCGACCGTCGCGCGACCTCGCCCACCGTCAGGTCCTTGTCGTATTCCTCCGACGACAGCATCCCGGTCCTCCCCTCTGCCGCAACCCTCCGTCCCGCCAGTGTGAAGCCCTTTCCGCTTGACCTCAAGTTCTGTTGAGGTTTTAGCCTGCCCCGACTTTGCCGACCGAACGGGCAATTTGCCGATTGCGTAATCAGGGGGACGGGGACCGAATGACGAGGGGAAAGTTTGCCGCCCTGCGCGAGCGTCTGGTGGGCTTGGGGGCGGCATGGGGGGAGCTCGTGTTCCGGCCGATCCTGCCGGGCGCCACGCTGCGCGACCGCATGATCGCCTGCTGCGGCGCCCTGCTGGGCATCGCCGCGACCGGGCTGCTCTGCCGCAACATGCTGACCTACATGTCCAGTGCGCCGGTGCTGGTTGCGCCGATGGGGGCGTCGGCGGTGCTGCTGTTCGCCGTGCCGGCCAGCCCGCTGGCGCAGCCATGGTCTATCGTCGGCGGAAACACGCTGTCGGCGGTCGTCGGGGTGCTGGTCGCCGCCGTCATCCCGGACCCGATGCTGGCGGGGGCCGCCGCGGTGGCGCTGGCCATCGCCACCATGTCGCTGACCCGCTGCCTCCACCCGCCGGGCGGGGCCGCCGCCCTGACCGCGGTGCTGGGCGGGCCGGCGGTGACGGAGATGGGGATCAAGTTCGCCGTCTTCCCCGTCGCGGTGAACTCCATCCTGCTGCTGACCGCCGGGCTGATGTTCCACCGGCTGTCCGGCCACCGCTATCCGCACAAGGCGGTCAACACCCACCGCACCAGCGATCCGCCGCCGCAGCTGCGCCCCGGCCTGACCCAGGGCGACGTGGACGTCGCGCTGCGCAGGCTGGCCGAGACGCTGGACGTCAGCCGCGAGGATCTCGGCGCCCTGCTGGTCAATGCCGAGCTGCATGCGCTGGAACGCCTGCATGCCGACATCAGCTGCCGGGACATCATGTCCCGCGATGTCGTTTCGGTCACGCTGGACACCCATCCGCAGGTGGCCCGCGCCCGCCTGCTGGAACATGGCTTCCGCACCCTGCCGGTGGTGGATGGGCAGAACGCCGTGGTCGGCATCGTCGGGCACGAGCAGTTGTCTCACGGAGACACCGGCCGCAGCGGCGCCCGCGTCGCCAGCGTCATGGCCCCGGCGACGGTCGAACTGCCGGACACCCCGGTCTTCCGCCTGCTGGGCCGCCTGTCGGACGGGCGTACCCATGACGTGGTGATCGTCGACCAGAACCGCCGGGTCCTCGGCATGGTCACCCAGACCGACCTGCTGGTGGTGCTTGCCCGCACCGCGCTTGCCCGTGCGGTGCAGACCGGGGTCGACGGGCTGAACGGAGCGTTGCCGCGCACCCCTCTGCGGGATGTTTCCGGCGGCCGGGCCTAACGCTCCGCCCCCGCGCCGCTTCCCCTTCGCTTCCCCTGGGGCGGAGGGGGAATGGGACATTTGAAACACCGTGAAACAGGAATTCGGACCTGTTTCACTGTTCAACTTGAGACCGGGAGCATCTGGCGGCGACAGGAGCAGCGATGATGGGACCCGGCTGGACACCCGTGTTCTCCCGGATTCTGTGGCAGGTTATTTTTCCTATCACGAACCGGGCGACGGGATAAGCGTGGGGTTGAAATCCGCGGATGCTTGACTGTTGGCCTCTTGAACTCTGGTGACGGATGTCCGGGAGGCTGAAGCGTCACCAGAGTTCAAGACCGAAAACACCCACCGTCACCAAAGTTCAGCCCCAAAGTTCAGCAGCGTTGTCAGGCGATGCGCGCCATCACCCGCTCGTTGATCGGCGGGCGCGAGGGGTAGAGGATCAGCCCCTCGGCCGCTTCTTCGACGCGGGCGTCGGGATAGGCGGCCATCGCGTATTTCAGATTCGGGATGAACTTGGTCTTGAACTGGCGGACCAGGGCGTAACCGGCGCCGAACTGGCCGTGCAGCGCCGCCCAGGTGATTGGGGTCGGCTTTTCCAGCGAATGCAGGCGGTAGGCGAGCCAGATATAGACGTCGAGAGCCATCGACTTGCCGCTGATCGCCTTCAGCGCCTCTTCCGCCACCGGAACCGGATGTTCGCGCAGGGCCTTGAAGAAGCTGTCGCTGAGCCGCACCGTCTCGGTGAACAGGGTTCCCTGGCGGTCGTCGGGCCGGCGCAGCTGGATGGCGTCGGCGACGATCGATTCCTTGCTCTGCCGCCGGCCGCCGTCGGCGTCGGTGAAGAAGGTGAGATGGCAGGCGGAAAGGCGCGCAGCCTGATCCTCCACATCGCGATAGGCCTTGCCGCAGATCGGAATATCCATCCGCTTCAGCCAGTCATGCATGGAGCCGCCGAGTTCCACCTCCGGATTGCCGGTCTGGATGGCGCGGGTCTGGAGATAGAGCAGGATCATCCGCGCCCGGCTGCCATAGGGCACGCCGATTCGGCGGGTGACGCCGTTGCGGTCTTCGATCACGCCGGGCTGGATCACCAACTTGACCTTGTGGCCCGGCCGTTCCCAATGCTGGTCGTCGGGAAGCTGGCGGTGGGGCAGCGCCGTCTGGCAGAATCCGGCATAGGTGATGCCGAGCTTGCCGTTCTCCGCGGCCTGGACCGCGGCGGCGATGTCGATCAGCGGCCGTTCCTCGTCCGAAACGAGGGCCAGTGCGCCGTCGCGCCCATGTGTCTCGATCAAACGATGAATGCTGCCCATGCCGCTCTCCCGTTCCTGGTCACCTGCTTCTGGCCTCCATGACCGTCCTGTGACCGCCGGATGACCGAACCTGCCAGATACAACACCCCGGATCGCGCCGAAGGCAATTTGAACCTTGGTGACGCAGGCTAATTGGAAGCTATTTGGAACCAACTATTAGATTCGTCACCAAGGTTCAGGGGATAACTCCGAGTCGCGTCACCACAGTTCAAGGATGGCGTCACCAGAGTTCATGGGGAAAACCGGGGGGCCTGTGGACGAATCGCGGTGCCGGGAGCGCTGCGGGTTTGAACCTTGGTGACGCCCGGGCAGGCGAGTCGGGGTGAATCGGGCGGGCGCGGGTCGCGGCAGGCGTCACCAAAGTTCAAGGATTCCAGCGGCTAAGTGAGGCGCGTTAGCGGGGCCTTTGCTGCCGGCCATTGGATGGTTGGCTGTTCGCCCATCATCGGCGTGGTGTTTGAATTCAATGGCTTACCTGTCATCCCCGCGGAGGCGCTACGGGATGCACAGATCTCACGGGCCATTAAGGCACTGCAATCATGGCACTTATTCGGCTGTCATTCCCGCGAAGGCGCATAGGCGCTAACTTACTGGTCGAATTGTTGTCGAAGCCAAGCCCATCCCTTATCGACCGTCATCCCCGCGAAAGCGGGGATCCAGGGTTTTCCAAGCAGAATCAATGGGCAAGCCTGGATCCCCGCCTTCGCGGGGATGACGCTGAAAGAAGTGCCGACCCCTTGGGAAATGGGCAAAGTCCTCAAAGTTAGCGCCTATGCGCCTTCGCGGGAATGACGCACAGAGGAGCGGGTGTGGGCTTTCTGGGTTTCGCGGCCGTTCATCGTCCCTTCCCACCTCAGGGCGTCACCAAAGTTCAAACGGCCGGTCGAGTCGATTCCGGACCCTCGGCGTCACCAAAGTTCAAAGCCGCACGACCCCAGCGTCACCAAAGTTCAGGAGTCATGCCGAGTCGGTCCGGATGGGAGCGTCACCAAAGTTCAAACTCCGGAGGCTTGCCACCCCATCCTAGACCATCGGGGCGTCACCAAGGTTCAGGTGCTCCGGCTCCGCGGAACCGGGCGGCAGCAGCGGAGTTGTTTGCCAACGTGGCTGAATTGGCGGGGGACCATGGCGCAGGATGCGATGACCGGTTCGGTGGGAGGATCGGAGACGGACGCCGGCAAGGTGGTGATCGCGGCCATCGCGGCCAATCTGGCGGTCACCGTCACCAAATTCGCGGCGGCGTTCCTGACCGGCAGTTCGTCGATGCTGAGCGAGGCGGTGCATTCGCTGGTCGACAGCGGGAACGAGGCGCTGATGCTGGTCGGGCTGAAGCGGTCGAGGAAGCCGCCCGACGACAGCCACCCCTTCGGCTACGCGCGCGAGCTGTATTTCTGGACCTTCGTCGTGGCGCTGGTGATCTTCGCCGGCGGCGCCGTGGTGTCGATCTATGAAGGGGTGGAGAAGATCCTGCACCCCCAGCCGGTCGAATCGCCCTGGATCAACTTCGTCGTGCTGGGCATCGCCGTGGTGATTGAGGGGGTCAGCTGGCTGGTGGCGCTGCACGCCTTCAATGCCCGGCGCGGCGACGCCGGCGTGTTCGAGACCGTCCACGCCAGCAAGGACCCCACCATCTTCATGGTGCTGTTCGAGGACAGTGCCGCCCTGGTCGGCCTGATCATCGCCGCCGCCTGCCTGTCCGCCGACCTGCTGCTGGACCAGCCGGTGTTCGACGGCATCGGCTCGGTGCTGATCGGGCTGGTGCTGGCGGCCACCGCCGGCTTCCTCGCCTATGAGACGAAAAGCCTGCTGATCGGCGAATCGGCCCGTCCCGATCTGGTGCGCGGGGTGCGCGCCCTGCTGCGGGAGGAGCCCGCCATCGAGCGCGTCAACGAGGTGCTGACCACTCATCTCGGCCCCGAGGTGGTGATCGTCAATCTCAGCCTCGACCTGCGGGACGAGGTGAGCGCGGGCGAGGTGGAGAAGGCCCTTGCCCGCATCGACCGGCAGGTGAAGGAGCGCTTTCCGGAGATAAGCCGCGTCTTCACCGAATTGCGGGCGGGCGGGCCGGTTCCGGGGTGATGGTTGTGGCAACTCGCCGCGCTCTCCATTGACAAAGTTCCGGCAACTTGCTCAGACTCCGGCGGCCCGGATGGCCGTCCATATCGGGGCCGGAGTTGAGGGGGAATGACGGGAATGCTGTCGATTGGGGGCGACGAGATGCGCCAGCTGCGCGAGCGTCGCGGCGAGAACCAGACGCAGTTCGCCGAATGGCTGAACGCGCAGCTTGGCCGCAGCTATACCAAGGCACGGATCAGCCGCTGGGAAAGCGGGGCGGAGCGGATCCCGCAGCAGTTGGTCGATTTCCTGACCCGCCACAAGGCGGACGAGCGCCCCCGCGCCGCGACATATCTGGCGGTCGCCAACCAGAAGGGCGGCGTCGGCAAGACCGCGACCGCCGTCAACCTCGCCTATGCCCTGACCGAAGGGGGCGCGCGGGTCCTGCTGATCGACTGCGATTCGCAGAGCAACGCCACCGTCCATGTCGGCATCGGCAACGCCGCCATCGTCGCGCTGGAGCAGCAGCGCAAGACACTCTATTACGTGCTGCGGTCGGAAGAGCCGCTGACCTCCGTCATCATGCCGACGGCGGAACGCGGGCTGGATCTGGCGCCGGCCGGGCTGTCGCTTGCCGACGCCGACGTTGAACTGGCGGCGGATTCCACCGGCGGGCTGATCCTGCGGGAGAAGCTGGACGAGGTGCGCCACTCCTATGATTTCGTGGTGATGGACTGCGCGCCGAACCTGGGTCTGGTGACCGCCAACGCCTTGTCGGCGGCGGAGCTGGTGGTGGTGCCGGTGCAGACGGAGGCGCTGGCCCTGCTGGGCGTCAAGCGGCTGATCGACACCATCGGCCGCATCCGCCGCCGGGTGAATCCGACCCTGCGCATCGCCGGCATCATCCCGACCATGTACAACGACCGGCTGACCCAGGACCGCGCCACGCTGCAGGAGCTGCACGAATCCTACGCCGGTCAGGTGCCGGTCTTCGACCCCATCCCGCGCGCCACCGTCTATGGCAAGGCGGCCGCCGCCGGCATGATCACGCTGGCGGGCGATCCCAAGGCGCCGGGGGCCGAGACCTTCCGCGAGGTGGCGCGCCAGATCCGCGCCTATGCCCAGAACCGGGAGTTGCCGCATGTCGCGTAAGTTCGAACGCAAGACCCGCGAGCTTCTGGGCGGCGCCGGCGAGCCGGGCGGCGTGGCGGGGGGCGGCATGACGGGCGGGCTGACGGTGGGCAGCGACCGGCTGTTCGGCACCTCGGCCGGTTTCCCGCATGTGGTGGAGCTGGACCTCGACCGTGTCCACCGCAACCCCGACCAGCCGCGCCGCCATTTCGACGAGGCGGAGCTGCGCGGCCTGGCATCCTCCATCGAGCGGCACGGGCTGCAGAACCCGATCCTGGTCCGCCCGCTGCCCCAGGGCGAATATCTGCTGATCGGCGGCGAGCGCCGGGTGCGTGCACACGAGATGCTGGGCCGCAAGACGGTCTTCGCCATCCTGACCTCCGGCGACCCGGACGAGATCGGGCTGATCGACAATGTCCAGCGCGTCGATTTGAACGCGGTGGAGTATGCGGCGGCGCTGGCCCGGCTGATCGACAAGCACGGCTACACCCATGACGAGCTGGCCGCCGTGGTCGGGCGCGACCGCACCGACGTGACCAAGCTGCTGGCGATCATGAGCCTGCCGGCGGAGATGCGGGAGGAGTATGCGACGGCCTTCGCCCATGTCTCGCGCTCCGTCATGATCGAGATCGCCGCCGCCCCGGCGGAGCTCCGCGCCGAGCTGTGGGAGCGCGCCAAGGAGGGGGCCAGCGTCAAGGCGGTGCGGCAGGCCAAGCGGGACCATGCCCAAGGCGCCGCTGCAGAAGCCACTCCGCCGGAGCCCGGCCCGAAGGAGGCGATGCGCTCCTTGCAGGCCAGCGTGAAGCGGATCATGCGCGACGTCGCCGTGGTGCGCGAGCAGCGCCGCCACCTCGACCCGGACAACCGCGAGCGGCTGATGCGGCTGCGGGCGGAGATCGATGCGATCCTGGAGGAGGTGGATGACGGGGTGGAAAGCGGGGCCTGACCGCTCAGGCCGCCAGCCGGCGGCTCCAGAAGGGGCGGTCCCGCCAGCGGCGCTCCAGCCCGTACCAGGCGTGCAGATGGGCGCGGTAGGCGTCGCGGATCGGCGTCAGGCCGGCGGCATAACCGGAGAGTGCGTTCGCATCGCCGGACAGATGGCGGTCGGCGGCCTCCGCCGCGGCAAGGCCGGTGTAGAGCGCGTTGAAGATGCCCTGCGACGACAGCGGGTCGAAGCCCAGGGCGGCGTCGCCGACCGCCAGCCAGCCCTCGCCCGAGGCGGGTGACAGCGTGCTGCTGTGGGCGGCGCAGAATCCGCCTCTCCCCTCCCCCTGCCCTTCCGGCGTGAAGCCGCAGGCGCGCAACGACTCCGAAAGCACGGGACAGCCGGGCAGCCGGCGCAGCAGCGATGCGGCGTCGCGGGCATCGGCAGCGGCGGGCAGGTCGGCGTCGGTGTGGAAGGCGACGACCCGGCGGCCCTCGGGCAGCGGGGCGCTGTACCACCAGCCGTCCGGCTCCGCCTCGATCCAGGTCAGGCCGGACTGGCGGCCGGGGGCGTCCCTGCCATGGATCCAGCCGCAGACCAGCCGGTCCGACACCGTCCGCCGGGCGCCGAAGCGCTTGGCCAGCGGCGAGCCGCGCCCGCCGGCATCGACCAGCAGGCGGGCACGCACGGGAAGGCGGCGGCCGGCGGTTTCCACCTCCAGCAGCCAGCCCTCCCCTGCCCTGTCCACCGACAAGGGCAGGGCCGGGACCAGCAGGGCGGCGCCGCGCGACACTGCGACCCGGCGCAGCCAGCCGTCGAAGCGGCCACGGTCGAGGTGCCAGCCCGGCCCGTCGAGGTCGCGCAGATTGTCGGCCTCGACCGGCAGCGGACCGCCCCAGACCGACCGGCCGCCATGGCAGGGGGAATGGCCTTCCGCCAGGAAAGCCTCCCACAATCCCATGTCGGTCAGCAGGCGGCGGGCGGCCGGGGCCAGCGATTCGCCGATGCGGACGGCGGGGCCGTCCCGCCGGTCCAGCACCAGCACCCGGTGCAGCGGCGCGAGGTTGAGGGCGAAGGCGGCGCCGGCGGGACCTGCTCCCACCACAACCGCATCCGCCTCGATCACGCCTCCCTGGATCACCGCAGCCCGCGCGGGAAGCGGCGGACCTTGTCGATCCGGCTGAGGTCGACCGGCTGGGTCGCCCGCAGCCCGCCACCGCCGCCCGACGGGGCCGGCGCCTTGGTGGACAGGGTGCGGTGGGCGGTGCGGACCGCCTTGGTGTCCACCGTGTCGTCCACGTCGGGGATGGGGATGTGCTGGTCCTCCACCTCGATCAGCGGCGGGAACAGCTTGGCGCCTTCCGGATCGGTCGGGCCGGGATTGACCTCCACCACGCCGAGATGGTCGAAGTGATGGATCATGTTGTTGATCTGGTCGGTGTAGCTGGTGGTGCCCAGCGGCGCCACCCAGGCGGCGCGGTTGGCGAAGGCGGCCAGACGCACCTGGGTCGGCTGGGCGGCGTCCATCACGATCCGGTAGTTCTCGCGGGTCAGCACCTCGTTCGGCACGCGGGCCGGCCAGAAGGTCGGGACGTTGGGGTCATAGCCGGGATCGTAGCCGGAGCGGCAGCTGCCGGTGTCGGTCTGCCACGGCACCGCCATCCAGCGGGTGATGCCGCCGGGAAGCTGGCCATAGAGCGGGCCGTTGGGGATGGTCACCGTGTCGCTGGACAGGATGGCGCCCATGCCCGGCTCCACCCAGCCCTTGGGCGCATGGGCGAAACGGAAGGGCTCCATATACATGGTGGAGGCGCGGACCGGCCAGGTCATCTCGCAGCCGGGATGGAAGGCGTCGGCCAGGCAGAAGTCCAGCGCGGCGCGGGTCAGCACGTCGCCCTGCTGGTCTAGCGGCACCTGATCGAACTCGGTGTAGACCGGGACCTTGCCCCAGTCGTCGTCGAAATCGCCGGCGACCCACTGGTCGAGGAATTCCAGCTGGGTCTGGGTCAGCGAGGTGTATTGGCGCGGCGTCTGGGCGGGCGGGATGCTCATCGCGTCGCCATAGACCCAGGGCCAGGGCATCGGCGACCAGCTGTCGACATCGTCATGGCGGAAGGAGTTCTTCAGCACCCGCCGGGTTTCCTGGTTGGCGAGGCTGCGGTCGTTCAGCCGCGCGATCCAGTCCGGCTTGGTGAAGTCGTTGGCGGAGTTCCAGCCGAACCCGGCGGCGAACCCGGCATTGACCCATTGCAGCCCGGTCATCCGCTCGAACACCGGATAGATGTCGTGGGTGAAGGAGGGACGGGTGGGCTTCGGCAGCGTGCCGGCCTGGATCGCCATGTCGCGCATCAGGTCCCACATGGTGCGGACGGACTTGCGCTGCGGCCCGTAATTCGGCGGCGCCACGACGATCCAGGCGGGGGTGACCGGCAGTTCCATGCCGTTCAGCCTGACCACCGCATCGACCGGCCCGTCCGAGGTGTCGTCGTGCCAGCCCTCGTTGTTGCCGAAGGTGATCGCCTTGGTGCCGTTGTAGGAGGAGGAGAAGCCGCGACCGCCGGTGACCAGCAGGCGGTGGTCGCCCTCCTCGCACCACATGCGGCCGAGATAGACCGGCTCGCCCTGGTGCATGAACTTGCCGGCGACCAGCTTGCGGCTCTGCTTGCCTTGGCCGGCGTGGATCTTGTGCTCGCCGGCATCCAGCACCAGCGCCTTGCGGTCGGTAACCGTCGGGTTGCGCAGCGTCGACGGATCGGCGGAGGCCGCTTCGGGAATGTCGAGCGCCAGCTGGAAGCTGTACCAGGCCGATTTCTGGTTGGAGAGATGGACCTTCCAGGTGATGTCGGCGCCGCTGTCGGCGGCGGTCAGCTCGCGGACGATGCGGCCCATGGCGTTGACGCCATAGATGCGGAAGCGCGCGGCCTGCGGCAGAAGCCGGCCCTTGGCGTCACGATAGGGGTTCTGCGCCGGATCGTCGCCGGCCATCAGCGGCTTCGGATTGGGCACCTCGGGACCGACGACATAGCCCTCCGGCGCGTTGCCGATGCGGGCGATGCCGATGGGCGGGTAGATCACCGCCTTGACGATGCAGTCGTCCTTCGGCAGCGGCGGCGCCTGGGTGCGCGGCACCGTCGGCTGTTGCAGCGGCTGGCCGTTGGCCTGATGGCGGACATCGGCGCCGTGGTTGTAGACCACCTTGCGCACCGCGGCGATGCTGCCCTGCGGCGCCTGCTCCACCGGCGTGCGCCAGATGTTGAAGGCCAGCTCCTGCCCATAGTCGCCCTGGCCGCGGGCGCAGACATCCTGCTTCGGCAGGATCAGCGTCGCCACCGGCTGGTAGGGGTATTGGTCGGTCGGCCATTTCTCCGTCGCCTTGTCCAGCGGATAGCCGGCGCTCTTGGGAACCACCTGCACCATGAAGGTGAAGCGGTATTCGTTGTCCAGCAGCCGGTTGGCGAGGTCGGTGGCGAGATAGTTCTTGTCGTCGGTCGGCACGTTGACCGCCGGATGCCCCGGCGGCGGCGCTTCCGGCACCAGCGAGTATTTGGCGTAGCGATCCGGGCCGAAGGCGAAGGGCAGGATCGCCCAATATTGGGTGGTCAGAACGCTGCCGTCCACCTGCGCCGACATGGCGTTCAGGATGCCGTCGGTCTTCGGGTGCGTCTTGAGATAGCCGGGATAATCCTTCAGGACCGTGCCGGCATAGGTGAACTCGCACATCTCCTCGGCGTTATCGACGAAGAAGACGGGAAAGTTCTGCATGATGAAGTCAGCGACGTCGCCCGTCTCGCCCAGCGCGTTGACGCCATCGACGCCCCAGACCTTCAACCCGATGCCGAGCGTCGATCCCAGATCCGGAGAGGTCGGGCCGGTGTCGCTGGAAAAGCGCATCCAGGCCGGCAGCTCGTCCCTGGCGAAGACGCCGACGCGCAGGGAGTCCGGCCGGTTCGGGTCCATCACCAGCCGGCCATGGGCGGCGCCGTGCAGCTTGCGGAACACCGCGCGTTCCGCCGGCGTCTGGCCCAGCGCGATGCGCTTCATCTGGCCCATGGCGATGAACATCTCGTCCAGCCGCTGGGTAGCGTTGGTCGCGCAGTCGAAGCACGGGGGAATCGGGGAGGAATCTTTGGCCGTCATACGCTCCGTCTCCTGAATCGTCCGGCGGGGGTGCCGGGAAGGGTGGATACGCGGATAAAAAAGTTGTTTTGATGAATGAAATTTCCCGTTACGTGAGTCGTGCTTACGCGAGCACTCCAGGGGTTTCCACTGGAAATAATCGGTGGTGCATACATTTTTACCGTATCGGAGAGTGCGTGGTGATCAGCACCGCTTCGGTTGAGTGACTCTGTCGATACTCGTTTCATTGATCACGAGGCGCCGATGTGGGATGTCCCACAGTCATGCGTTGCGTGGGTGGGGCTCCCTCTGCCCTGCTCTCCCCGGAGGGAGAGGGGATTCCGCCTTCCCCGCGCCGGTGTATGATGGGCGCGCCATTCCGCAGGGGGCCGACCGAGAATGACCGACAACTTCTTCGACATCGCTACCGCACGCTTCCCCGCCGATGCCGACGCCCCGTTCATCGAGCTGGAGTCCGGACGACGCTACAGCTATCGCGACCTGATGGAGATCAGCGGACGCTATGCCCGGCTGCTGGTGGGGCTGGGTGTGGCCAAGGGCGACCGCGTGGCGGTGCAGGTCGAGAAGTCGGCGGAAGCGGTCTTCCTCTATCTCGCCTGCCTGCGCGCCGGCGCGGCCTATCTGCCGCTGAACACCGCCTATACCAAGGCCGAGGTCGGCTATTTCCTGGGCGATGCGGAGCCGAGGGTTTTCGTCTGCACGCCGGGAAACGCGGCGGCGCTGGCCGATACCGCGGCGGCGGCCGGTGTGGGGACCCTGCTGACGTTGGGCACCGACGGTGACGGCAGCTTGGCCGAGCGGGCGGCGGGGCTGGATGCGGAGTTCGCCACCGTGGCCTGCGGGGCGAACGATCTGGCGGCGATCCTCTACACCTCCGGCACCACGGGGCGGTCGAAGGGGGCGATGATGAGCCACCGCAACCTGTCCTCCAACGCCGCCACCCTGCACCGCATCTGGGGGTTCCGGCCGGACGACGTGCTGCTGCATGCGCTGCCGATCTTCCACACCCACGGGCTGTTCGTCGCCACCAACTGCGTGCTGATGAACGGCACCGGCATACTGTTCCTGCCCAAATTCGATGCCGACGCCGTTTTCCGCCTGCTGCCGCGGGCGACGGTGATGATGGGGGTGCCGACCTTCTACACCCGCCTGCTGGCCGACCCGCGCCTGACGCCGGAGGCGGCTGCCCATATGCGGCTGTTCATCAGCGGCTCCGCCCCGCTGCTGGCCGACACCCACCGGGAGTTCCGCGAGCGCACCGGCCACGCCATCCTGGAGCGCTATGGGATGACCGAGACCGGGATGCTCACCTCCAACCCGCTGGACGGCGACCGCATCCCCGGCACGGTCGGCTTCCCCCTGCCCGAGGTGTCGGTGCGGGTGGCGGACGAGAAGACGGGGGAGCCTGTGGCGGATGGCGAAATCGGCGTGCTGGAGGTGAAGGGGCCGAACGTCTTTTCCGGTTACTGGCGCATGCCCGAGAAGACGGCGCAGGAAATCCGCCCCGGCGGCTGGTTCATCACCGGCGATGTCGGCCGGATCGACGGGCGGGGCTATGTCCACATCATCGGCCGCGCCAAGGATCTGGTGATCTCCGGCGGCTTCAACGTCTACCCCAAGGAGGTGGAGACGGTGATCGACGCCATCGACGGCGTGGTGGAATCCGCGGTGATCGGCGTCCCCCACCCCGATTTCGGCGAAGCGGTGGTGGCGGTGGTTCTGCGCCGTCCGGGTGCGGAAGCGCTGGATGAGGCGGCGGTGATCGGCGCCTGCCGGGAGCAGCTCGCCAACTTCAAGGTACCGAAGGCGGTGGCCTTCTTGGAGGAGCTGCCGCGCAACGCCATGGGCAAAGTGCAGAAGAACCTGCTGCGGGAGGCGTACAGGGGGCTGTTCGGCTGAGTGCGGGGGGCCGCACCGGCCCCCAACAAATCGCTTGTCCAGCATCGCCGCCGGGAGCAAAGCTCGCGCACCTGCCCCTCTACCCCTTTATTGAGGAGTAAAGGGGCGCCGACCTTTCCCTGCGTGCCTTGCGATGACGACCCCCCTTCTCCGCCGCGCCGTCCTGCTGCTTGGGCTGGTGTCGGCCTTGCCCGTCTCCACCTTGGCCGCCTCCGCCATGGCCGGGCCGCGCAGCTATGCCGCCACCCATGGATCGGCGCCCTTCGTGACGGAGCATCTGATTCCGGGCTCCGACCTCGACCTCGAACAGGTGGACCTGACGCTGCCGGGGGCGAAGGTGGTGGCGCTGACCATCGACGATGGGCCGGACGCCAACGATCCGCGCATCCTCGACATCCTGCGGGCGCATCGGGCCAAGGCGACCTTCTTCTATATCGGCGCCAAGATCGCAGCCCATCGCGACATCGCCATGCTGGTCGCGGCATCGGGCAACGAGGTCGGCAGCCACACCCAGACCCACCCGATGACAACCGACCTGAAGCCGGCCCAGCGCGAATGGAATCTCGCGCGGGCGGAGGAGGCGCTGGCTTCGGTCGGCGTGCAGGCCACATGGTTCCGGCCGCCCTATGGCGATGTCGACGACGCGCTGGCGGCGCTGGCGCGCAGCCATGGCATGGCGACGGTGCTGTGGACCGCCGACAGCCAGGACTGGAAGGACACCGGTCCCGACATCGTCCGGCGCCGCGTGGTCGAGCGGCTGGCCCCCGGCGCCGTCGTGCTGATGCACAGCACCAAGGCCTCTTCCGTCGCCGTGCTGCCGGCAATCCTGGAGGAGGGGGAGCGGCGCGGATACCGCTTCGTCACCATGACCGAATGGGAGGCGGCGATGCGGCAGGCGGTCACTCCGTCGCTGGCGCTGCTGCATCCGGCTCCGCGCCAGCGATAGGCGGCGGTCGTGCCGACGCGGATGCCCGGGCAGAAATGCAAGGATGTCCCATCGGCGGGGATGGCATGCTGATGTAGGATGGCGGCCGAGCAGCGCCCGATGTCCGCGGCGGCTGCCGGGAATGCCGCCATGCCTGTCGAACCCTTCACCCTGATCCTCTCCCTGCTTCAGCAGATGTGCGTCTATCTGGTGATCGCCTATCTGCTGAGCCGGACGCCGCTGTTCCTGCCGCTGACCCATGTGACGGTGCGCTGGCCGCACAAGCTGGCCTGCTATGTGATCTTCTCGATCTTCTGCATCATGGGCACCTATTTCGGCCTGCACATCGACGACAGCATCGCCAACACCCGTGCCATCGGCGCGGTGCTGGGCGGCATCTTCGGCGGGCCGTCGGTGGGGCTGGCCGTCGGGCTGACCGGGGGCATGCACCGTTATTCGCTGGGCGGCATGTCGGCGCTGGCCTGCGCGATCTCCACCATGGCGGAAGGGCTGATCGGCGGGCTGGTCCACCGCCACATGGTGCGCCATGGCCGGATCGAGCCGCTGTTCAACCCGTTGCGCGTCGGCGCCGTCACCTTCGTGGCGGAGGTGGTGCAGATGCTGATCATCCTGGCGGTGGCCCGGCCGTTCGAGGCG
This sequence comes from Azospirillum lipoferum 4B, assembly GCF_000283655.1. NCBI lineage: Bacteria > Pseudomonadati > Pseudomonadota > Alphaproteobacteria > Rhodospirillales > Azospirillaceae > Azospirillum > Azospirillum lipoferum. Next base: position 447,720 of record NC_016624.1, read on the forward strand.
GCGGTGCATCTGGTCGAGGTGGTGGCGGCGCCGATGATCGTCGCCAACACGCTGGGGGCGGCGCTGTTCATGCGCATCCTGCTGGAGCGCCGCGTCCTGGACGAGAAGCAGTCCAGCGCCTTCTCCGCCAAGGCGCTGAAGATCGCCGCGCGCTGCGACGGCGTGCTGCGCGGCGGCTTCAACAGCGAGAACAGCACCCGCGTCGCTCGCATCATCTATGAGGAGACCGGCGTCGGCGCCGTCGCCATCACCGACCGGGAGAAGCTGCTGGCCTTCATCGGCATCGGCGACGACCACCATCTGCCCGGCACGCCGATCAGCTCGCGCCAGACCCATCAGGCCATCGCCAACAATCAGGTGATCTATGCGGACGGCAACGAGGTGGCCTATCGCTGCTCGATCAGCCCGACCTGCCGGCTGGGGGCGGCGTTGGTGATCCCGCTGGTCGGCGAGGATGGCGGGGTGATCGGCACCATCAAACTGTACGAGCCGAAGACCAAGATCTTCTCCACCATCAACCGCACGCTGGGCGAGGGTGTCGCCCGGCTGCTGTCCAACCAGATCCTGGCCGGCCGCTACGAGCAGCAGAAGGCCCTGCTGGCGCAGTCGGAGATCAAGCTGCTGCACGCCCAGGTGAACCCGCATTTCCTGTTCAATGCGCTGAACACCATCTCAGCGGTCATCCGCAACGATCCGGAGCGGGCGCGCCAGCTGGTGCAGAACCTGTCCACCTTCTTCCGCAAGAACCTGAAGCGCCCCAGCGAAACGGCGACGCTGGCCGACGAGGTCGAGCATGTCAGCGCCTATCTGCAGATCGAGCTGGCGCGCTTCAGCGGCCGGCTGACGGTGGAGATCGACGTGCCGGACGATTTGCGCCATGCGGCGATGCCCGCCTTCTCGCTGCAGCCGATGGTGGAGAATGCGATCAAGCACGGCACGGCGCAGCTGCTGGGCGACGGCCATGTCCGCATCGCGGCGAAGCGGGAGGGCGGCGACCTGCTGTTGTCGGTGGAGGACAATGCCGGGCTTTACGAGGCCAAGCCGGGCGGCGACGGGCTGGGCATGACCATCGTCGACCGCCGCATCCGCAACCGCTACGGTGAGGCGTATGGCGTCTCCATCGCCTGCGACCCCGATGTCTTGACCCGCGTCACCCTGCGCCTGCCGCTGCCGGCCGAAGAACCCGTTCCGGCATGATGATCCTCTCCTCGATGGTCTTCTCCTTGATGGTCTGCCCATGATGAACATCCTGATCGTCGACGACGAGCCGCTGGCGCGGGAGGAACTGCGCCGGATGCTGGAGGAGGCCGCCGATATCCGCGTCGTCGGCGAATGCGCCAACGCCATCGAGGCGATCGGCGCCATCAACCGGCAGTCGCCCGACGTCGTGTTCCTCGACATCCAGATGCCGCGGGTCAGCGGGCTGGAGATGCTGAGCATGCTCGACCCCGACCGCATGCCGCGGATCGTCTTCCTGACCGCCCATGACGAGTATGCGGTCAAGGCCTTCGAGGAACATGCCTTCGATTACCTGCTGAAACCGGCCGACCCGGCGCGGCTGGCGAAGACCCTGCAGCGGCTGCGCCGGCAGCATGCCCCGCAGGAGGTCGGCGTGCTGCCGGGGGCGGCCGAGCTGCGCCACATCCCCTGCACCGGGGTCAACCGCATCACCCTGATGAAGCTGGCGGACGTCGAGTATGTCGTCTCGCGCCCGGCCGGCGTCTATGTGGTGGGGGAGGACGGGCAGGAGCGCTTCACCGAATTGACGCTCCACACCATCCAGGAAAAGAGCCAGCTGTTTCGCTGCCACTGCCAGTTCCTGGTCAATCCGGAACGCATCCGGGAGATCCATTTCGTCGACGGTGGTCTGGCGGAGATCCGGACCACCGGCGGGCACACCGTGCCGGTCAGCCGGCGCTTCCTGGGGCCGCTGAAGGAACGGCTGGGCATGGGGTGAGGCTGCGGACTCGACTCATGGGCGTTCGTTCGTTGGATGAAGCCCCTCTCCCCGTGCGGGAGAGGGGTTGGGGTGAGGGGCGCAAGTCTAATATTTCCAACGATCTACGGCCTCCGTACCCCTCATCCCAACCCTTCTCCCGCAAGGGGAGAAGGGCTTTGGGACCTAAGGTGATCGCTCTGGTCCAAACCCAATCGGCCTGAGCGCAACCGCGCGCAGCCGATGGACAAGCGCGTCGGGCCGGTGTACAAACCGCCCGAACGAGGTGAGTGTGCGCTCACTTTCCTAATATGCCCGGTTTTCGAAAGACAGCAGCCCCATGGCTCCACGCCTGGACAGCCGTGCCCGGCGGCGGGCCATCGTCGACGCCGCCTTGCCGCTTTTCGCGCGCAAGGGCTTCGCCGCGACCACCACGAAGGAGATCGCGCAGGCCGCCGGTGTGTCCGAGGGCCTGATCTTCAAGCATTTCCCGTCCAAGGCCTCGCTCTACGAGGCGATATTCCTCAGCTGCGTCGACGGCGACCCGGAATATGAGCGGCTGATCGCGCTGCCGCCGGGCACCGCGACGCTGGCGCAGATGATCCAGGGGCTGGTCGGCTATTTCGTGATGCAGGTCCCGGCCGATCCGAACGAGCGGGCCCGCCAGCGCCTGTCGATCATCAGCCTGCTGGACGACGGCGAGTTCATGCGGCAGGTCTATGAGGGAATCCGCAGCCGGTTCCTGCCCTGCTTCACCGCCTCCATCGATGCCGCCATCGCCGACGGCGATCTGGTGCCCGGCCCGATCGATGCGGAGAGCGGGCTCTGGCTTGCCGAGCATCTGTGCGAGATGATGGCGACCGTCTGCCTGTCCGGCGGAACGGTGGTTCCCTACAGCTGCGGCCGTCCCGAGCTTGCGCGGCGGACCGCATGGTTCATCCTGCGTGGGCTCGGCCTGCGCGACGAGGCCATTGCCGCCCAGGAGCGCAGCGGCCATCTGGCCTTCGTGCCGCCATCGCCGCCGGAAGGCGGACCAAGAGATGACGAATCCACACCCGAGAGAGCGGAGTAGCCGATCGTGACCCTGGAGCATTCGCCAAAGACCGAGACGTCGTTCGGGCATCCGGCGTCGGAGCCGGGCCACGGCACGCCGCCGTCCCCGCCCCGCCCGCCGCGCAAGCCCGTCACCCGCGGGCGGCTGACCGTGCGCATCATCATCATGCTGGTGGTGCTGGGGCTGCTGGGGGCGGCGCTGTACGGCTTCAACACCTTCCGCGCCAAGGCCATCGCCGACTTCTTCGCCAACAACAAGCCGCCACCCACCCCGGTGGCCCTTGCGGAGGCGACGGTGCAGAGACCGTGCCGAAATACCTGTCCGCCATCGGCACGCTGCAGGCGGCGCGTCAGGTGACGGTGGCACCCGAGGTCGCGGGCCGGGTGGAGCGCATCCCCTTCGAATCGGGCGCCCGCGTCAAGGCCGGCGACCCGCTGGTGCAGCTGAACGACGCCACCGAGCAGGCCGACCTGCTGGCCCAGCGCGCCCAGGCGCGACTGGCGGAGCTGAACCTGGAACGTTACCGCGACCTGCGCCGCAGCCAGGCCACGCCCCAGAGCAACGTCGACCAGTATCAGGCGCAGCTCGACGAGATCAACGCCAACATGAAGCGCACGAGCGCCCTGATCGGCCAGAAGCTGATCAAGGCGCCGTTCGACGGCGACCTCGGCATCCGGCAGGTGAATGTCGGCGATTACGTCAATCCCGGCGCCACCATCGTCACACTGACCGACCTGTCCCAGCTCTATATCAACTTCACCCTGCCGGAGCAGGCATTTCCCAAGCTGTCCGTCGGTCAGGAGGTGCTGATCAATGTCGACGCCCTGCCCGGCCGCGATTTCGGCGCGAAGATCACCACCATCGAGCCGCAGGTCAGTGCCGACACCCGCGCGGTGAAGGTGCAGGCGACCATGGACAACCGCGAGCGCCTGCTGCGGCCTGGCATGTTCGCCAATGTCCGCGTCGTGCTGCCGCCGCAGCCCAACACCGTGACCGTGCCGGAAACCGCGGTGGACTACACCGTCTATGGCGATTCCGTCTTGGTGGCCGTCCAGGGGAAGACCCCGGACGGCAAGGAGCAGCTGGTGGTGGAGCGCAAGTCGGTGAAGACCGGGGACCGGCTCGCCAACCGGGTGGAGATCCGCAGCGGCATCAACCCCGGCGACCGCGTCGTGGTGTCCGGCCAGATGAAGCTCGCCAACGGCGCCGCCGTCGTCCCGGCCGAGAACAACCCGCTGACCCCGCCGCAGTCCCTGCCGCAGAACTGAGGCCGACGCCATGGGCAATTTCACCGACATCTTCATCCGCCGGCCAATCCTGTCCGTCGTGGTCAGCCTGCTGATCCTGCTGGTCGGGGCCCGCGCGATGCTGGAACTGCCGATCCGGCAGTATCCGCAGCTGCAGAACACGGTCATCACCGTGACCACCAGCTATCCCGGCGCCTCGCCCGAATTGATGCAGGGCTTCATCGCCACGCCGATCGAACAGGCGGTGGCGACGGCGGAGGGGCTCGATTACCTGACCTCCTCCTCCACCCAGGGGCAGAGCGTCGTCACCGCTTACGTCCGGCTGAACTTCGACCCCAACGTCGCGATGACCGACGTCATGGCGAAGGTCAACCAGGTCAAATACCAGCTCCCGCGCGAGGCCAACGACCCGATCATCCTGAAATCGACCGGCGAGACGACCTCCATCCTCTATATGGGCTTCTCCAGTCCCGACCTGTCGGGTGCCGCGATCTCCGACTATCTGACCCGCGTGGTGCAGCCGGTGCTGTCCACGGTGGAAGGCGTGGCGCGCGCCCAGATCCTGGGCGGCCAGACCTTCGCCATGCGGCTGTGGCTGGATCCGGTCAAGATGGCGGCGCGCAACATCTCGCCAGCCGACGTCTCGGCGGCGATCGCCGCCAACAACTACCAGTCGGCGCCCGGCCAGACCAAGGGCGTCTTCGTCATCTCCAACATCACCGCCAACACCGGGCTGACCGACGTCGAGCAGTTCCGCGACATGGTGGTGAAGGCCAAGGACGGGGCGCTGGTGCGCATGCGCGACATCGCCACGGTCGAACTCAGCTCCAAGAGCTTCGACGCCAGCGTGGCGATGAACGGGCAGCAGGCGATCTTCATCGGCGTCGACAGCACCCCGACCGGCAACCCGCTGAACATCGTCGCGGACATCCGCAAGATGGAGCCGGACCTGCGGCGCAACCTGCCGCCGGGCATGAAGATGGAAATCGTCTATGACAGCACCCGCTTCATCCAGGCTTCCATCGACGAGGTGGTGAAGACGCTGATCGAGGCGGTCGCCATCGTCATCGTCGTCATCTTCCTGTTCCTCGGATCCTTCCGGTCGGTGCTGATCCCGATCGTCACCATCCCGCTGTCCATCGTCGGTGCCGCCACCTTCATGCTGGCGCTGGGCTTCTCGCTGAACCTGCTGACGCTGCTGGCGATGGTGCTTGCCATCGGCCTCGTGGTGGACGACGCCATCGTCGTGGTGGAGAACATCCACCGGCATATCGAGCACGGAAAATCGGCGGTCGCCGCATCGCTGATCGGCGCCCGCGAAATCATCGGGCCTGTCATCTCGATGACCATCACGCTGGCGGCGGTCTATGCGCCCATCGGCCTGCTGGGCGGCCTGACCGGCGCGCTGTTCCGCGAGTTCGCCTTCACGCTCGCCGCGTCGGTGATCGTGTCCGGCGTCGTGGCGCTGACGCTGTCGCCGATGATGTGCTCGGTCATCCTCAAGGAAGGCGGAAACCAGGGCGGTTTCGCCGCCTTCCTCGACCGCCAGTTCGAAAAGCTGGCGGACTGGTACGAACGCCGGCTGCACGGCACGCTGGACTACCGGGCGGCCACGCTGCTGTTCGCCGTCGGCATCCTGGCCAGCGTCGGCTACCTGTTCGCCAACACCATGGCGGAACTGGCGCCGGAAGAGGACCAGGGCATCCTGTTCGGCATCTCCAAGGCGCCGCAATACGCCAACCTCGACTATATCGACAGCTTCGGGAAGCAGATCGACGAGACCTTCGCCAGCTTCCCCGAGACCGACACCCGCTTCGTCCTGACCGGTGTGCCCACCCTCAACCAGGGCTTCGCCGGCATGATCCTGAAGCCATGGGACGAGCGCAAGCGGTCGGCTTCGGAGCTGCAGCCGCTGGCCCAGGCGGAGCTGAGCAAGGTGACGGGCATCAACGTGTTCCTGGTGTCGCCCCCTGCCCTGCCCGGGTCCACCGGCGGCCTGCCGGTGCAGATGGTGATCTCCAGCCCCGGCGATTACCGGACCATCTACGACGCCATCGAGCGGATCAAGGACGCCGCCACCAAGAGCGGCATGTTCATCATCACCGACAGCGACCTGCAATATGACAGCCCGGTCGTCCGGCTGAAGATCGACCGCGCCAAGGCGGCCGACCTCGGCCTGACCATGCAGTCGGTGTCGAGCACGCTGTCGGTGCTGGTCGGCGGCAACTACGTCAACCGCTTCAACCTGAACGGCCGCTCCTACGAGGTCATCCCGCAGGTGCCGCGGGCCGACCGCCTGACGCCGGAATCGCTGACCAACTACTATGTCACCTCCGGGTCGGGCGCCCAGATCCCGCTGTCGACCGTGGTGTCGGTGGAGACGGCGGTGGAGCCCAACGCGCTGAACAAGTACAACCAGCTGCCGTCGGCCACCTTCTCCGCCGTGCCGATGCCGGGCGTCTCCATGGGTCAGGTCGTCGACTTCCTGGAGGAGCAGGCGCGCATCCACCTGCCGGCCGGCTTCAACCACGCCTACCTGTCGGAATCGCGCCAGTTCGTGACGGAAGGCAACCAGCTGATGGTCACCTTCGCCTTCGCGCTGATCGTGATCTATCTGGTGCTGGCGGCGCAGTTCGAATCGCTGCGCGACCCGCTGGTGATCCTGGTGTCGGTGCCGATGTCGATCTGCGGCGCGCTGCTGCCGCTGTTCTTCGGTCTCGCCACCATGAACATCTACACCCAGGTGGGTCTGGTGACGCTGATCGGCCTGATTTCCAAGCACGGCATCCTGCTGGTGGAGTTCGCCCGCGAGATGCAGCTGAACGAGGGCGTGGACCGCCGCACCGCCATCGAGCATGCGGCCCGCGTCCGCCTGCGCCCGATCCTGATGACCACCGCGGCGATGGTGGTCGGCCTGCTGCCGCTGCTGACCGCGGCGGGTGCCGGTGCCGCCAGCCGCTTCTCCATCGGCCTCGTCATCGTGGCCGGCATGCTGATCGGCACGCTGTTCACGCTGTTCGTCCTGCCGGCGGTCTACACCCTGCTGGCCAAGGACCACTATGCCGCCTCGCGCTCCACCCGCTCGGAGGAGTTGCGCAGCATCACCTGACGCGCCGTCGGTCCGCGGTGCCGGGAAAAATGAAGGCCCCTCCCCGACCGGGAGGGGCCTTTTCCTATTTGTCTTGCGGCCGGTTCAGAAAACGGTGACTGCCTGCCGGAAGGCGCGCGCCGCCCCGCTGTGCAGCGGAAGCCCGCCGGTATCCGGGCGCAGATCCTCGTCGGTGATCGGGGAGAGGACCGGGTGCAGGTTGCGGAACAGCCAGAGGTCCCCGCGGATGGCGGCGACCACGGCGGCTACCGTGTCGTCATCGACATCGGCGCGCGCCACGAGCACCGAATCGACGCCCAGTGTCTTCACATCCTTGGGCTGCGACGGATAGAGCCGGCCGGGAATGGTCATCGGCTGGAAGGCCGGCATCGACTGGCTGATCGCCGTGGCGACGGGGCCGTCGATCGGGACGAGACGGGACTTGCAGCGCGCCAACACGTCGATCAGCAACGCACTCGGCTGGCCGATGACGAGGAAGGCCGCATCGACCTCCCCCCGGCAGAGCGCGCGGATGCCGTTGTCGATGCCGGTCTCCGTCCGCTTGACGGTGTCGCCGGCGCCGAGGCTCGCCAGAATCCGGTCCACCGCCGGGCGGGAGCCCGACCCTTCCGGACCGGCGGCCACGCGCTTGCCTTTCAGGTCGGCGATCCTGGTAATCTTGGCGTCGCGCCGGGCGACCAGCACCAGGGCTTCCTTGTGGAACCGCATGACCGAGCGCAGGCCGTCCCATCCTCCCACCGCAGCGAACGGGCCGGCGCCGCGGAAGGCGTCCTCGGCAATATCCTCCTGCACGATGGCGAGGTCGTAGCGCCCCTTGCGCAGCCCGTCGATGTTGGCGACGGAGCCCGCGGATGCGGTGATCGACAGCCGATCCGCCGCCATTGTCTTGGCGTCGATGACCGTCAATCTGAGGGCCGCCGCGACCGGGAAATAGACACCCAGCTCGGGGCCGGCGGCGATGACGAGCGGCTTGTCCGCGGCCGTGGCGGCCGCCGGCTGGAACAGCAGCGCAGCGGCCATCGCCATGGCCACCGTGCCCGCCCTGATGATTCGGTTCAGCATTTCTCCCCCACGCCTCGCATTCTGGTCGTGTCCCGGGCGGCAAATCGTCGACACGCTGCCACCGTGATTGGACAGAATGTCATGCAACACTCAACGGACAAAGGGAAACGCCCGCTCGCCCGATGCTGCTTGCGATTGTTGCTGTCCCTGTCGAAGTGTCGATGTGCAGAGATGTCGCATCGCGGAAGGTGAGCTGGCTTTGGTTCTTGGCCGCGATCGACATCATCTCTGCGGGTGGAAGAAGAATGCGGCCAAGGAACTTAAGTCACTTAACTTAATGCATGGGCTTGTGCGGAGATGCTCCGCTGCGGTGTCGATGCGATCCCTCCCGCGACCGGCGCCATTGCCGACGACGGGAGCGGTCGGACGGTGAAAAGACGTTGGCTGCGGCGATGCGGCATAACCGGAAAGCATCGCAGCGGATTCGGTTCAGTTTGCGAGCTTCATGATCAACAACACCAAAGAAGCCAGAAGTGGTAATGCGCTATACTTCTGCAGGAATATCTCTCTCATAGGTTCATTGAACCTTCGGCAAGCGTTTGCATTGATCCCAGGATTGTAACGGAATTTACCACCTATTCGATGAATCCCGGAAAGATGCCTCACTATTGCCCCAGCCGTCCGACCATCGTGGCGCCGCATCGCAACCGCTAAGGATACGGATCAATGGCCACGACGTCTGGGAATTCGACCATCATCGTGACCGCCGAAGGTGCTGCCGACGCGCACTTCACCCTGCTGGTCGACGGCAAGAAGATCGGTGATGGCACCACGGGTGCCACGGCCAAGGACTTCGTCTTCAAGACGGATCTCGCAGAGGACCAGGCCCACAAGGTGCAGGTCCAGTACGACAATGACGGATATGTGAACGGCACGGACCGCAACCTGATCGTCAACGAGATCTCGATCAACGGCAAATCGGTCCTGCCGACCGACGACATCGTGACCTACGACAAGGGCGCGCTGGATGGCCGCGACGTTGTCGGCGGACAGGACGACCTGTGGTGGAACGGCGCGCTGGTCGTGAATGCCGGCAAGAGCTACTTCTCGACCGGTGACGAGGTGGCCGCGCCCAACCAGCCTGCGCCGGTGGAGCCGGCGCCCGTTCAACCCGCCCCTGCCCAGCCGACTCCGACCGAGCCCACGCCCAGCGTGTCGAAGCCGAGCGGCCCCGGCTTCTACGTCGCCAAGAACGGCAACGACAGCTGGTCGGGCAAGCTCGCCGCCCCCAATGCCGACGGCACCGACGGTCCCTTCGCCTCGCTGGAGAAGGCGCAGGCTGCGATGCGGTCGAGCGATATCGACACCACCTATGTCCGCGGCGGCGAATATCACCCGAAGAACGCGATCTGGCTGGACGGCCAGGATTCCGGCGTGACCTTCACCGGCTACGGCGACGAGAAGGCGGTGATCCACGGCAGTGCGCAGGCGTCCGTCTCGTTCGGGCTCGGCGGCGCCAAGGACGTGACCATCGAAGGCCTGACCTTCGCCGATGGCGTCGCCAACGGCCATTACGTCTTCGCCGACAACGCAGCCGGCCTGACCTTCGCCAACAACACGGTGTCGGGCGGCGGCTATGGCATCACGGTGCAGAACAGCGCCGACAGCAAGGTCGTCGGCAACCAGTTCGACCGCACCGGCGCCGAGGCGATTTTCGTCAAGGCCGGTTCCGACGCCACGGTGGTGTCCGACAACCTGATCCGGCACCCGAACGCCGCCGACCGCGGCGACGCCGGCATCTGGGTCAACGGCAGCTCCGACGTCAAGATCACCCACAACCGGATCGAGGATTCGCCGGAGAAGGCCATCGCCGTCGGCTCGGTCCAGACGGACGGCAGCGACGCGACCTATCGGGCGACCATCGCCTTCAACAAGGTGATCGACGCCAACCTGGACTCGAACGACGGCGGCGGCATCTACCTGATCAACCGACAGCAGGACCTGAGCGATCATACCATCGTCAACAACGACGTGTCGGGCACCACGGCGACCAACCCGTCGGGCAGCGTCGCGAGCTGGGGCATCTATCTCGACGACTGGACCAGCGGCGCCACGGTGAAGGGCAACGTCGTCCATGACAACATCGGCGGCGTGTTCCTGCATGGCGGATGGGACAATACGGTCACCGAGAACGTCATCGCCGGCAACAGCGGCGCCCAGATCGGCCTGCAGCAGGATGTCGCCTGGGGCGGCTGGAAGGGCAAGGCGATGAGCGGCAACGACATCGCCGGCAACGTCGTCGACGTCAGCGAGGGCATGGCCGTCCACATCTTCGGCCCGGCCGGCGTCGGCAACATCCACGACAACTTCTACAGCAACCTCGACGCGTCCAAGGATCTCTTCGACGTCTGGCCGCAGGTGATGGCCGGCGGCGGCAAGGGCGATCTGGCGGAGTGGCAGGCCGCGGGGTACGACAAGGGCTCCGTCACGCTGAACCCGGGCTTCGTCAATCCGGGTGCGGACGACTTCAGCCTGTCGTCGAGCTCGCCGGTCTATGGGCAGGGCTTCGACCACATCCCGTACGACGACATCGGGCTGCTGGGCTGATCGGCCCGTCCGTTCGGACCACCTGACTTGAAAGCGGGCCGCCCGGCGACGGGCGGCCCGTTCCCGTTCGGGCCGTGCGTGACCGAAATGCCGCCGCCGGTGTTACCTGACCGGTGAGGCGGGATTTGGGGGGCGGTGATGGAGTATCTGCGGCGGTGGTGGGCGATTGTCGTCGACGCGGCCTATGGCTGGATCAACGACGATGCGATGAGCATGGCCGCGTCCATCGCCTTCTACACCATCTTCTCGCTGGCACCGCTGGCGATCCTGGTGATCGCGCTGGCCGGGCTGATCTTCGGCGACGAGGCGGCACGAGGCGCGCTGGTCGAGCAGCTGTCGGCCCTGGTCGGGCGGGAGGCCGGCCAGACCCTGCAGGACCTGATCGCGCGGGCCGGCGCACGGGAAACCGGCTTGGTCGCGAGCATCGTCGGCATCGGCACCATCATCGTCGGCGCCACCACCGTCTTCGTCGAGCTGCAGACCGCGCTGAACCGCATCTGGCGGGTGGCGGCACCGGAGGAATCGACCATCACATGGCTGGTGCGGGTACGGCTGAAGGCGCTGGCGCTGATCGGGGCGATCGGGTTCCTGCTGATCGTCTCGCTGGTGGTCAGCGCCGCCCTGGCGGCGGTCGGCACCTGGGCTACCGGGTGGGCCACCGGATGGGCCGCCGGTTATGTACCGGCCATGCCGTCGCTGTTGTGGCTGTTCGACATGGCGGTCTCCTGGACGGTGCTGACCGGGCTGTTCGCGATGATCTACCGGATCCTGCCGGACACGCGCATCCGCTGGACCGATGTGTGGCTGGGGGCCGCGGTCAACGCCTTCCTGTTCGCGGTGGGCAAGTTCCTGATCGGCTTCTACATCGCCACCAGCGGGGTGGTGACGATCTATGGCGCGGCCGGATCCTTCGTGCTGATCCTGCTGTGGGTCTATTATTCGGCCGTCATCTTCCTGTTCGGGGCGGAGCTGACCCGCGCCTATTCGGAGCGCAAGGGCAGCAGGTCGCATCCTCCTCCTATCGGCCGCAGCAACCCCGTCCCAGCGTCATCAGGATCTGCCGCGCCTTGAAAGCCTGGCGGTCGAGCGGCGGCTCGTCCGGGGCGAAGCGGGCCTGAGCCTCGCGGTAGCGTTCATAGGAATCGTCGTTGAACAGCCGGCGCAGGTTGGCCAGCGCCTTGCGCAGCGGCGTGGGGCAGGGGGCGGATTGGGTGGACATGGCTGGGTCTCCGGGATGCTGTCCGGCACTGTGGGACGTCCCACACTAGCGCTGTTCCAACCGGCAAGGAGCCGATTCCCGGCGAACGGCGGCATCCTGGCGCCGAGCGGCGCCATGGCGATTTGAGCGGCGCCGCTCGCCCCCTGCCGGCTGCCGCTCGGCACGTCCTGACTGCCGCTCGCGGCATTCCACCCCACGGGTTCGAGGCGGCGGCGTAGACCGATGGCACGTCCTTTTCAGGAGAGCCGTCATGGATCACGCTCTAACCTTTGTGATCGCGACACTCTGCATCCTTACGCTCTGCTACCGCTTCTATGGCGTGTTCTTCGTGCGCAAGGTTCTTCGTGCCGACGATTCCGAAGTCACCCCGTCCCACATCCTTGCCGACGGCAAGAATTATGTGCCCACCAAGAAGTGGGTGAATGCCGGCCAGCATTTCGCCGCCATCGCCGCCGCCGGCCCGCTGGTCGGTCCGGTGCTGGCCGCCCAGTTCGGCTATCTGCCGAGCTTCCTGTGGCTGCTGATCGGCTGCGTCATCGGCGGCGCGGTGCACGACACGGTCGTGCTGTTCGCCTCGATGAAGCACAAGGGCCAGTCGCTGTCGGAGGTGGCCAAGGCCGAGCTCGGCCCGGTGGCCGGCTGGTGCACCGGTCTGGCGATGCTGTTCATCATCACCATCACCATGGCCGGCCTGTCGATGGTCGTCGTCCATGCGCTGGAACGCAACGCCTGGGGCGCCTTCGCGGTGTTCATGACGATCCCGATCGCCATCGCGCTGGGCCTGTATGAGAAGGTCACCGGCTCGTCCAAAGGCGCGACCCAGGTCGGCATCGCCGCCATCGCCGCCTCGGTCTTCGCCGGCCCGTACATCCAGGGCACGCTGCTGGGCGAGTGGCTGACGCTGCATGCCGAGACCGTCGCCATCATCCTGCCCATCTATGCCTTCTTCGCCACCGCCCTGCCGGTGTGGCTGCTGCTGACCCCGCGCGGCTATCTGTCCAGCTTCATGAAGGTCGGCGTGTTCGGCGCGCTGGTCGTCGGCGTCGTCTTCATCAATCCGGAGATCCGCTTCCCCGCCCTGACCGACTTCATCCATGGCGGCGGCCCGGTGCTGAACGGCCCGGTCTGGCCCTTCATCTCCATCACCATCGCCTGCGGCGCCATCTCCGGCTTCCATGCCTTCATCGGGTCGGGCACCACGCCCAAGCTGATCGACAAGTGGAGCGACATCCGTCCGGTGGCCTTCGGCGGCATGCTGGCGGAATGCCTGGTCGGCGTCATGGCGCTGATCGCCGCGACCGCGCTGCATCCGGCCGATTACTTCGCCATCAACTCCTCGCCGGCCGCCTTCAAGGCCCTGGGCATGACCGTCGTCGACCTGCCGCGGCTGAGCCAGGAAATCGGCCTCGACCTCTACGGCCGCACAGGCGGTGCGGTGACGCTGGCGGTCGGCATGACCGAGATCTTCACCCGCGTGCCGTGGTTCAACAGCCTCGCCTCCTACTTCTTCCAGTTCGTCGTGATGTTCGAGGCGGTGTTCATCCTGACCGCCGTGGACAGCGGCACCCGCGTCGCCCGTTACCTGATCCAGGACCTGCTGGGCGACGTCTATGCCCCGATGAAGCGGCTGGACTGGGTCCCCGGTTCGATCATCGCCAGCGTCATCGCCTGCGTGGCCTGGGGCTATCTGCTGACCTCGGGCGACATCAACTCGGTCTGGGCCCTGTTCGGCGTGTCGAACCAGCTGATGGCCTCGGTCGGCCTGATCATCGGCGCCACCATCATCCTGCGGCTGGCCCAGAAGCGGATCTACATGCTGACCTGCCTGGTCCCGCTGGCCTACCTGTTCGTCACGGTGAACGTCGCCGGCTACTGGATGATCGCCAACGTCTATCTGAACAAGGCCGCCAAGGGCTACAACCCCTTCAACGCCGGCATCTCCATCATCATGCTGACGCTGGGCTTCGTGATCCTGATCGCCGCCCTGAAGAAGTGGCGGGAGCTGTTCCAGGCCCGTGCCCTGGAGGTTCCGATGGTGGCCACCCCGGCCGAGTGAGAAGCTTTCCCTGACAAACGAAACGGGCCATGTGGGACGTCCCACATGGCCCGTTTCGCTTTCGGTGTTCCGTGACGATGTGGGACGTCTCACGTCCCACCGGCTCACTTTCTGACAGATGCCCGGTCAGGCGGCGGCGCGCGCCTGGGCGAGGGGAGCGATGCGGGCCAGAACCGCCGGCTCGATCGCCACCTGCAGATGGGCGTGGCTGTCGTCGTCGCGGCGGCCGATCACCTCGCCATGGGCGTAGAGCCAAGCCAGGGTCGCCCCGTCGCCATGCTCCACATCCAGTTCCACCAACTCGCGGCCGGCGGTCATCCGGTCGTCGAGGATGCGGAACAGCGTGTCCAGCCGGTCCCCCGTCGCCGCCGAAACGGCGCAGGTGTTGCCGGACCGTCCGGCGCGGGCGAGCACGGCGTCCAACTCGGCCCCGTCCAGCAGGTCGATCTTGTTGGAAACCTCGACCACGCGGGGATCGCGCTCCGGATCGATGCCGAGGTCGGTCAGGATCGCCTCCACGTCGGCCTTCTGGGCCTCGGTATCGGGATGGGCGATGTCTCGGACATGCAGGATGATATCGGCCGACTGCACCTCCTCCAGCGTGGCGCGGAAGGCCGCGACCAGATGGGTCGGCAGGTCGGAGATGAAACCGACCGTGTCGGACAGGATCACCTTGCGGCCCGACGGCAGCACCACCTGACGCATGGTCGGGTCGAGCGTCGCGAACAGCAGGTTCTTGGCGAACACGTCGGCACCGGCCATCCGGTTGAACAGGGTGGATTTGCCGGCGTTGGTGTAGCCGACCAGCGCCACCACCGGGTAGGGCACCTTGGCCCGCGCCTTGCGGTGCAGGCCGCGGGTGCGGCGGACGTCGTCCAGTTCCCGCTTGATCTTGACGATGCGGTTGCCGATCAGGCGGCGGTCGATCTCAAGCTGCGATTCACCAGGGCCGCCGAGGAAGCCGAAGCCGCCGCGCTGGCGCTCGAGGTGGGTCCAGGACCGCACGAGCCGGGACTTCTGGTAGGTCAGCGATGCCAGTTCGACCTGAAGCTGGCCTTCATGGGTGCGGGCGCGGGCACCGAAGATCTCCAGGATCAGGCCGGTGCGGTCGATCACCTTGGTCCCGAACGCCTTTTCCAGATTGCGTTGCTGCACCGGGGTCAGCGCATGGTCGACGATGACGAGGTCGATGTCCTCGCCCGCCTCCCGCGCGTCGTCCAGCAGCTTGGCATACTGCTCGATGGCACCGCCGCCCAGCAGGGTGGCCGGGCGCGGCTGGTTGACCTTGACGACGGCGGCCTGCGCCACCTCAAGCTCGATGGCCGCCGCCAGTCCCACCGCCTCTTCAAGCGAGGCCTCGGGGCTGCGGTCGGTCTCGGTCCCGCGAAGGACCGGGTGGAGGACAAGGGCACGGCCCAGGCTGGACCGCGGGGTTTCGATGGTATTCGTGTCGGTATTCGGATTCGTACCCATAGGGTTCCTTCGTCGGCCCGGCGCCGGATGCGCGGGCAGGCTGCGAAAATCCGGCATTCGACGCTGCCGGAGTGCGTGCATCGCCACAGGATGCAGATAGGAGAGGCCCTCTCCGGCCCGGCCGGCGGCGCCCGATCCCGGGGGAGGGGGGCCCGGGGGAGTCTGGCAGCCTGCTCTTCATCAGGCCGGAGAGGAAAGCGTCGGCATGCCCGAGTTGGGGGACGCCGAACTGGAGAACTCAGATCAAGGAAATCACCAAAGTTGCCGTGGAGCCCCAGGGGTGGGGGTCGACACGGGGTATCCGACCAGGGTTGCGGGCCAGGATTTTTGGGCAAGCTCGGCGTCACCGCCGACACTGCTTTAAATGAGGATTTAGCCGCTTAAAACAAGGGTTCTGGACCGATTTTTCCGATCATTCCGCAGGCTGGTCCGGCACGGGTGACTGCCGCGGGACCGGCCCGGAACACCCAGATGGGGACTGGCACGGCGGCCGCAAGAGGGGCTGGATGAGAAAAACGCCGCCCCCCGAAACGTGACCGGGGGGCGTTCAACTGTCATGACCATGCGAGCTTCGCCGTCCGCTATGCCAGGCCCCAGGCCTTGGCCCCGGCCACCAGGACGACGACGACCAGCAGCGACAGGATCGTCGCCAGCCCGATCGGCAGGGCACGGCGGTAAATAGCGCCTTCCGCCTGTTGCAGCCCGACGAGGCCGGCGGCGAGCACGATGCGGCCGGGGGTCAGCATGGTGCAGATGCTCCCCGAAACGGTCTGGATCGCCGCGGTCAGCATGGGTGGCAGGCCGCTTTCGGCGGCAAGGCTCAGCTGGATGTGCATCATCAGGGCGTTGGACGCGGTGTTGGAGCCGGTCAGCATGCCGGCGGCACCGCCGAAGACCGGGGTCGCCAGCACGGCGAAGCGTCCGGCGACCTCGCGCCATGCCTGCCCGAACATCGCCGCACCGCCGGAAGCGGCCATGAAGGCGGCAAATTCGACGAAGACCAGCGTGGCGGCCATCGGCACCAGCGCTGCGCGCAGGGCTCCGCGGACCACCTCGCCCGCCTTGGCGGCCGGCAGTCCGGCCAGCAGGATGGCGGCGATCACCACCAGCCATGTCGCGGGATGGCGCAGCAGGGCCAGCGGGGCCAGCCCGCCGAACGGGTCGAGCACCAGCCAGCGGCCTGTCCAGTCCGACAGCGGCGGCAGCAGCCGCGTCGCCATCAGCGCGGCGATCAGCAGCACATAGGGCCAAAGCCGCTCCATCAGCCCCGCCATCGCCATTCGCGGCCCGTCGTCGCTGCGCAGCAGGCGCGGCCCCTCCACCAGCACCAGAAGGACGCCCGTCGCCAGCCCGCCGCCCAGTTCCGGCGCGACGAAGCGGTTGGTCAGCCAGATCAGTCCGGCCAGACAGAGCAGGAGGGCCACATCGGCCGTCCGGTCGCGCAGGGTGGAGCGCAGGCCGCAGCCGTGGATCAGCCCCCAGAACACCGGCAGCAGGCAGGGCAGCACGACCGCCATCAGCAGGGCGCTGGCCGTCCCGAGCTCGGTGAAGGTCACGCCGATCAACTCGGCCCCGACCCGCGTGCCGACCCCCATCGCGCCCCAGGCCGCCAGCACCTGACTGAACAGGCCGAGGGCGGCGGCCTGGACCGGCGGCAGCCCCATGTGGCGCAGCATGGCAAGGGCCACGACCAGACCGACGCCGAATCCCGTTACCGACTCCGCGAAGGGACCGACCAGGAAGCAGGCGACGAAGACGGCGCGCCGGCGGTTCTCCTGCGCGACGGCGGCGGATTGGATGCCGCGGGCCTCGTAAGCGCGGTGGAACAGCAGGCCGGCGGCGATGATCGACATGGCATGCCACGCCAGCCATGCCCCTTCGCCCGCCTTGACCGCCGCCATGGTCAGCACGGACATGTCCGGCATCCCGGCGAGCGGAGCCTGCGCGACGATCATCGTCACGAACGCCAGCGTCATGCCGGCCAGCCCGGCCGTCAGCAGGCTGACGCGGCGGGAGGCAAGGAGCAGGATCGTGCCGACGAGCGGCATCATGTGGAAGGCCAGGGTCATGATCGGGCAGGGGGTGTCCGGAAGGGGAGGGCCGGCACTGACGGCGGCCGTCTCCTTGGGATACTAGTATATCTCCATAGCTGCAACCTTGCCGGGCCTCGGCGGCAGGGGGGAAGCTATGCGCAGAGCTATGGGCATCCGGAGCGTCTTATCCTCTCGAAAGCCGTTTCTCCAGCTCCACCAGCAGGAACAGCAGGGCTCCGGCGGCGATCATGGCCGCCCAGGCGACGGCGCCGATGGGGGCGGTGCCGAACAGGGATTGCAGCGGCGGGGCGTAGGTGAAGGCCAGTTGCAGGACGGTCATCAGCGCGATGGACAGCCAGACGGGCCGGCTGCCGGCGATGCCGGCCAGCAGGCCGGCGTGGCTGTGCAGGCCGCGGGCGTTCAGCAGGAAGAAGATCTCTCCCACCACCAGGGCGTTGACGGCCATGGTCCGCGCCACCTCGATCCCGCCGCCCTGCATCCGCTGGACATAGAAGAAGCCGAAGCTGGCGGCCACCAGCAGGACCAGCGCCACCAGCATCCGGCGGATCAGCAGGCCGGACAGGATCGGCTCGTCGCGCGGGCGGGGAGGGCGGGCCATGACGCCGGGTTCCGGCGCCTCGAAGGCCAGCGCCAGCCCCAGCGTCACCGCCGTCACCATGTTGACCCACAGGATCTGCACCGGCGTGATCGGCAGGATGGTGCCGGACAGGACCGCCGCCAGGATCACCGCCGCCTGGGCGCCGTTGGTCGGCAGCATGAACAGGATGGTCTTGCGCAGATTGTCGTAGACGGTGCGCCCCTCCTCCACCGCGTGGACGATGGAGGCGAAATTGTCGTCGGCCAGCACCATCGCCGCCGCTTCCTTCGCCGCCTCGGTGCCGTTGCGGCCCATGGCGACGCCGACGTCGGCGCGCTTCAGCGCCGGGGCGTCGTTGACGCCGTCGCCGGTCATGGCGATTGTCCCGCCGTCCGCCTGGAGCGCCGCGATCAGGCGCAGCTTGTGCTCCGGCGTGGTGCGGGCGAAGACGCTGTTGGCGCGGGCGGCGGCGGCAAAGCCGGCCTCGTCCATGCGGTCCAGCTCCGGCCCGCTGGTGACGCCGTCCGGCAGGCCGAAGGTCCGGCCGATGGCGGCGGCGGTGGCGGCATGGTCGCCGGTGATCATCTTCACCGCGATCCCGGCCTGACGACAGGCGGCGACGGCTGCCAAGGCCTCCGCCCGCGGCGGGTCGATCAGGCCGCACAGCCCCAGCAGTTCCAGCCCCTCGTCCGCCAGATCGTCGACGATCAGTTCCGACAGGTCGATGGAGGTGCGGCGCATCGCCAGCGCCAGAACCCGCTGCCCCTGGCCGGCCAGATCGGCGGTCAGGGCGGACCAACGCTCCCGGTCCAGCGGAACGCTGCCGCCGGCCCGCCGCTCGCGTTCGCACAGCGCCAGCACGCGTTCCGGCGCGCCCTTCACCACCAGGATGCCGTGGCCGGCATGGTCGTGATGCAGGGTCGCCATGAACTGGCGTTCGGATTCGAAGGGAATGGCGTCGCGGCGGGGGCATCGGCCCAGCTCATCGGCCGGCTCCAGCCCCGTCTTCATCGCCAGCGCCAGCAGCGCGCCGTCGGTCGGATCGCCGGCCAGCAGCCAGTCTCCGCCCGGATTGCGGTGAAGGTCGGCGTCGTTGCACAGCAGGGCGGCGCGGGCCAGATCCAGCAGCACCGGCTCGCGGGCCGGGTCGGCGAGCCGCCCATCGCGGCTGAACTCCCCCTCCGGCGCATAGCCGCTGCCGCCGACGCGATAGGTGCCGTCGGCCGTCACCACCCATTGCACCAGCAACTCGTTGCGGGTCAGGGTGCCGGTCTTGTCGGTGCAGATGGTGCCGACGGAGCCGAGCGTCTCCACCGCCGGCAGATGGCGGATGATGGCGTTGCGCCTGGCCATCCGGGTCACGCCCACCGCCAGCGTGATGGTCATCACCGCCGGCAGCCCTTCCGGGATCGCCGCCACCGCCAGCCCGACCGCCGCCAGAACCATGTCCTGCCACGGCTCGCCATGCACCAGCCGGCCGAAGGCGAAGGTGATCGCCGCCAGCACCAGGATACCGCCGGTCAGCCAGCGGCCGAACCGCGCCATCTGCAGCAGCAGCGGGGTTTCCACCGACGCGACCGACGCCAGCAGATGGCCGATGCGCCCGATTTCCGTGCCGTCGCCGGTCGCCACCACGATGCCGGTGCCCTGGCCCTGAACCACCATCGTGCCGGCATAGGCCATGCCCAGGCGGTCGCCCAGAGCCGCATCGGCGGCAACGGGGAGGGAAGCCTTGGCGGCGGGGACGGACTCGCCCGTGAGCGCCGCCTCCTGCACCAGCAGACCCTTCGTGCGCTCCAGCCGCAAATCGGCCGGCACCCGGTCGCCCGAGGCGAGGAACACCCGGTCGCCCGGCACCAGCTCTTCCGCTGCCAGGGTCACGGCATGGCCGTCGCGCATCGCCACCGCCTGGGGCGACAGCATGTTGCGGATCGCCTCCAGCGCCTGTTCGGCCTTGCCCTCCTGGATATAGCCGATCAGCGCGTTGACCAGCACGACGCCGAAGATCACGCCTGCGTCCGTCCAATGCCGCATCAGCAGCGCCACCGCACCGGAGGCGAGCAGGACGTAGATCAGCAGATTGTGGAACTGTGCCAGGAAGCGCATCCAGGCCGGTCGCCGTTTGGGCGGGGTCAGCCGGTTGGGACCGAAGCGTTCCAGCCGTGCCGCGGCCTCCGCGCCGCTCAGCCCCTCGTCCGGGCTGCCGAGCCGGCCGGCGGCGTCGGCGGCGTCGAGCGCATGCCACGGGGTATCCGCCGGCATTTGGGCGGGCATTTGGGCGGTGGAGCCTGATTCGGCCAGCGGTGCCATGAAGTGCCTCTCTGGTTGACCAAAGGCGATCACATCTGGAAACCAAGGCCCTATGAGGGTGCTCTCGTCATCCCCGCGAAGGCGGGGATCCAGGAAACTCTTGTGGAAAACAGCTGGTATGGCTGGATTCCCGCCTTCGCGGGAATGACGGGTTTCACCTGCATAGGGTCATGGTTGCCAATTGCGATCACCCTGCTGGTTGACCCCGACAGTAGAGCATCGGGCCGGCAAGACGTCTTTAATCTGGCTCAATCATCGAATGGTCCGGTGTCTTAACCGAAGCCGGGACGCGGGCGGCCTGATTCGGCCAGCACCGTATCCAGCACGCCGACCAGATGTTCGATGCGGTAGGGCTTGGGCAGAACCATCACGCCGGTGGCGCGGGCCACCTCCTCGCTGTAGCCGGTCGCCAGCACCACCGGAAGGCCGGGGTAGAGGCGCCGCACCGTGCGGGCCAGATCGACGCCGCTCATGGTGCCGGGCATCACCACGTCGCTGAACAGCAGGTCGAACCGGCCGGCCGCCAGCAGCGGCAGGGCTTCGTCGGCGGTGGCGGCGCGGGTGATGGTGAAGCCGGCATCCTCCAGCGCCGTGGCGACGGTCAGGGCGACGATCGGGTCATCCTCCACCACCAGCACATGGCCGCCTTTGCGGGTGGCGCCGGCCGCCTCGGCCGCCGGCTCGGTCTCTGCCTGCGGGGCGGTGCCGGAACGGCGGATCAGCAGCCCGATGGTGGTGCCGCGCCCCTCCTCGCTGTCGATCCAGGCGGTGCCGCCGCAATGGCGGGCGAAGCCGTAGACCTGCGACAGGCCGAGCCCGCTGCCCTTGCCGATCTCCTTGGTGGTGAAGAAGGGATCGAAGGCGCGCGCCCTCACCTCGGCCGGCATGCCGGTGCCGGTGTCGCTGACCGTCAGCCGCACGAAGTCGCCGGACAGCCCGTCGGGCGCGTGCGGATCTCCCGGCTCCAGCGTCGCATTGTCCGCACGGATGGCCAGCACCCCGCCCTCCGGCATCGCATCGCGCGCATTGACCACGAGGTTCAGCAGGGCCAGTTCCAGCTGCGTCGCATCGACCTCCACCGGCCACAAACCGGTGGTGAAGTCGATCTCCAGCCGGATGTCGGCGCGCAGCGCCCGGTTCAGCAGTTCCGACATGCCGAGCACGCGGTCGCGCAGATCGACCGTTTCCGGCCGCAGGGCCTGGCGGCGGGCGAAGGCCATCAGCTGCTGCACCAGCTTGGCGCCGCGGTCCACCGCCTGCCGGCCGGCATCGACCAGCGGCTGGATGCGCGTCCCCTCCGCCCGCTTCTCGATCATGTGCAGGCAGCCGGACAGGGCCTGGAGCAGGTTGTTGAAGTCGTGGGCGACGCCGCCGGTCATCTGGCCCAGCGCCTCGGTCTTCTGGGTCTGCAGCAGCGCCACCTGCACGCGCTCGCGCTCGGCCACCTCCTCGGCGACGCGGGCCTCGGTGACGTCGCTGCCCTCCACGAACAGGCCGGTGACCCGTCCCGCCTCGTCCTTGATCGGCTGGTAGACGAAGGTGAGATAGCGTTCCTCCAGCGGTCCGTCCGGACGGCGCTGGAAGCGGATGGGCATGTTCCGCCCGACGAAGGTCTCGCCGGAGCTGTAGACGCGGTCGAGCAACTCGAAGAAGCCTTGCCCCTCCACCTCCGGCAGGACCTCGCGCGCGGGGCGGTCCACCACATCGCGCTTGCCGACGAGCTGAAGGTAGGTGTCGTTCGCCAATTCGAAGATATGCGTCGGCCCGCGCAGCACGCACATGAAGCCGGGCGCCTGCCGGAACAGGGCGCGCAGCCGCTCCCCCTCCGCCGCCAGCCGGGCGTTGGCGGCCTCCACCGCGGCACGTTCGCGCATCAGCGCCTGGTTGGCGGCGCGCAGTGCCGTTTCGGCCAGTGCGCGCTCCACCGCCGCCCAGGTCCGCTCCGCCACATCCTCCGCCAGGGCGGCGTCGGCCTCGGTCCAGTGGCGCGGCTTGGCCTCGTGCAGATAGAGGATGGCGGTCAGCTGCCCGGCCTTCAGCAGCGGCACCACCAGAAGCGACCGCACCCCGATGGCGGCGAAGTCCTCCGCCGGGCCGCTGCCGGAGGTGCGCCGGTCGGTCGTCACATCGTCGACGCGCAGCGTGTATCCGGCCCGCAATTCGGCCATCACCGCGGGGCCGAGGCTGTCGAGCGGCCGGGTCTCCCCGGACAGGCTGGCCATCCCGCTGTCGCTCCAGCCGCGCTCTACCAGGACCATGGTACCGGTGGGATCGATGCGGCCGTAGCCGGCCCGCGCCACCCCCAGATGGCGGCCTATCGCCTCCGCGGCGGCGGCGGTGACGCCGACCGGGTCGTTCAGCCCGCGCAGCCTTTCCGCCAGATCGAGCTGGAAGGTCAGCCGCCGTTCGGCGAGTACACGGGCGGTGTTCTCGGTGCAGGCGCAGAACATGCCGGCGACGCGGTCGGTCTCGTCGCGGACCGGGCTGTAGGAGAAGGTGAAATAGGTCTCCTCCCGGTAGCCGTGGCGTTCCATCACCAGCAGCCGGTCCTCGTGGTAGGTCGCCTCGCCGGCCAGGGCCCGCACCGCCAGCGGGGACAGATCCTCCCAGATGTCGGCCCACACCTCGGCGAAGGGGCGGCCCAGCGCCTCCGGCTTGTCGCCCAGGATCGGGCGGTAGCTGTCGTTGTAGAGAAAGGTCAGCTCCGGCCCCCAGACCGCGAACATCGGGAAGCAGGAGGTCAGCATCAGGTTGACGAGGGTGCGCAGCGACTGCGGCCAGTCCTCGGCCCGGCCGAGCGGGGTGGCGGACCAGTCCATCGCCCGCATCCGCGCGCCCATCTCGCCGCCGGTGAAGATGTCCGGCGCGCCCCCCGGCATGCTCCGGTTCCCGATGCCTGCGCCGTCCATATCGCGGCTGCCGGCGTGACGAAGCCGGGCCGCATCCGCCCAGATCCGATCGGCCATCATGCGCCGGACACCCCGGAGACGGCCACGGAGACGGTCATCCACATGCCATTCACATCGACCTGCGCCGGTCCCAGACGCCGATGCCGAATGCTCCGACAAAAAATGTGGGATTTGTTCCGAATCATGGCGCGAGAATATTCAATCGTCCGAGGAGTGGCAATCCAGGTCCTCTAGCCATTTGGGAGTAGGTTTCTTGCCTCGTCATGCCGGCGTGACATCAAGCCACCTGCCGATGTTGTCGAGATCATTGCAACTTCCATCGGTTTCTTGTGCTGTTCCGGCCATGTCGAGACGCGAGATCCCGATCCGGCTGCCTGATCCGGGGTGTCGAAGCGCGCGTTTCTCACTCGGCCGGGCGGCAGTTGCCTGCCATCTCGCCAGCCATCACGTTGCATCGGAGAAAGCCCTTGGGTCCGTTCGACCTCTCCGCGATCCTGCTGACCCTGGCAGCCGCCTTCGGCTTCATCAATTACCGATGGTTGAAGCTGCCCAGCACCATCGCGCTGTTCCTCGAAGGGCTGGTCCTGGCCCTGCTGGTCAGCGGCGCCGACAGCGTGGCGGCATCGCTCGGCATCGGCAACTGGCTGCGCCACCTGATAGACCGGATCAGCCTGCCGGACATCCTGCTCGACGGCATCCTCAGCCTGCTGCTCTATGCCGCTGCGGTGAACGAGGATCTCTGCGCCCTGCTGAAGCGGAAATGGACGGTGCTGGCGCTGGCGACGCTTGGCGTCCTGATCTTCACCGCCCTGATGGGGGCCGGGCTGCACGTCATCTTCGGGTTGGTCGGCGTCGGCGTGCCGCTGATCTGGTGTCTGGTGCTTGGTGCAGCCATCGCGCCGACCGACCCGGTGGCGGTGCACGGCATCCTGGAACGGCTGCCGGTTCCCGACACGCTCCGCTCGGTGATCTCGGGCGAAAGCCTGTTCAACGACGGCGTCGGGGTGGTGGCGTTCGTGACCCTGCTGCATCTCGCCACCGGCAGCGAACAGGATCTGACCGCCGGCGAAGTGGCCTTCGATTTTCTGAAGGAGGCGTTCGGCGGTGCGGCGCTCGGCTTCGCCGGCGGTTGGGTCGCCTATCAGGCGAAGCGGCGGGTCGACGAGAGCACGGTGGAGCTGACGATCTCGCTGGCCCTGGCGTTGGGGACCTATTCTCTGGCAAATCA